>NZ_JBSGZO010000005.1:0-68860 GCF_053611045.1 Streptomyces sp. NPDC054841
GTCCCTGAGCGATACTCGCCGTATGCGCATCCGACCGGCCGCCCGCGCCGAACTTCCGCTCCTCCAGGACATCGAAAGGGCCGCCGGGGAACCCTTCCGCGCCCTCGGCATGGCGTCGATCGCCGACGACGAGCCGCCGGCGCTCGACGTCCTGGAGCAGTACCGCCGGGACGGTCACGCCTGGGTGACGGCGGACGGCGACGGCTTTCCCGTCGCGTATCTGCTCTGCGACCCGGTCGACGGGGCCGCCCACATCGAGCAGTTGTCGGTCCACCCCGCCGTCGCCCGGCGCGGTCTGGGCCGCGGCCTGATCGACCATCTGGCGGCAGTGGCCGCGGCCGAAGGCCTGACCGCCCTCACCCTGACGACGTTCACCGAGGTCCCGTGGAACGCGCCCTACTACGCGCGCCTCGGCTTCCGGACGCTGGACGACGGCGAACTCACCCAGGGGCTGCGGGAGATCCGGCACGCGGAGGCCGAACACGGCCTGGACCGCTGGCCCCGGGTGTGCATGCGCCGGGACGTGGTTCAGCCGTAGCGCTCCCGCAGCTCCACCTTCCGCACCTTGCCGCTCACCGTCATCGGAAAGGCGTCGAGGATCTCCAGCCGCCGGGGGATCTTGTAGTGCGCGAGCTGTTCGCGGCAGAACGCGGCGAGGTCGTCCAGCGTCGGCGGATCGTCCGGGTCGCGGGGAACGACGCAGGCCAGGATCTCCTCGCCGTACTTCTCGTCCGGTACGCCGACCACCTGGACGTCGGCGATCTTCGGGTGGCCGTACAGGAACTCCTCGATCTCGCGCGGGTACACGTTCTCGCCACCGCGGATGATCATGTCCTTGATGCGGCCGACGATCTGGACGTAGCCGTCGTCGCGGATCACCGCGAGGTCGCCCGTGTGCATCCAGCGGCCGGGGTCGATGGCCTCGGCGGTCTTCTCCGGCTCGTTCCAGTAGCCGAGCATCACGCTGTAGCCGCGGGTGCACAGCTCGCCCGCCTCGCCGCGCGGGAGGGTGACACCGGTGACCGGGTCGGTGACCTTGACCTCGACGTGCGGGAGCACCCGGCCGACCGTGCCGGTGCGGCGCTCCAGGTCGTCCTCGCGCCGGGTCTGGGTGGAGACCGGGGAGGTCTCCGTCATCCCGTAACAGATCGACACCTCCGCCATGTTCATCTCGGCGACGACCCGTTTCATCACCTCCACCGGGCAGGGCGAGCCGGCCATGATCCCGGTGCGGAGCGAACTCAGGTCGTACGCTCCGAAACCGGGGAGGTTCAGCTCCGCGATGAACATCGTCGGGACGCCGTAGAGCGATGTGCAGCGCTCCTGCTGCACGGCCCGCAGCGTGGCCGCGGGATCGAAGGACGGCCCCGGGATGACGATGCACGCACCGTGCGACGTGGCGCCCAGATTTCCCATCACCATGCCGAAGCAGTGATAAAAGGGCACCGGCAGACAGACCCGGTCCTGCTCGGTGTAGCCGATCATCTCCCCGACGAAATAGCCGTTGTTGAGGATGTTGTGGTGGGAGAGGGTCGCGCCCTTGGGGAATCCGGTGGTGCCGGAGGTGTACTGGATGTTGACCGGGTCGTCGCAGGACAACTGCGCCTCGCGCGCGGCGAGTTCGTCCGGCCCCACGGACGCCGCCGCCGACAGCAGTTCCGTCCAGCTGTCGTCGCCGATGTACACGGCCTCCCGCAGCCCGGGGCAGTTCCCGCGCACCTGCTCGACGATCGCCCGGTAGTCGCTCGTCTTGTGGGCGAGAGAGGCGAAGAGCAGCGAGATCCCGGCCTGGTTCAGTACGTACTCCACCTCGTGGGCGCGATACGCCGGGTTGATGTTCACCATGATCGCGCCGATGCGGGCGGTGGCGTACTGCACGAGCACCCACTCCGGGCAGTTCACCGCCCAGATGCCGACCCGGTCCCCGCTGGCGATCCCGCGCGCGAGCAGCGCCCTCGCCAGCTCGTCGACGTCCGCGCCGAACTCCGCGTACGTCCAGCGGCGCCCGGACGGTACGTCGACCAGCGCCTCGCGCTCGCCGTGTGCCGCGATCGCCCGGTCCAGGTTCGCGCCGATGGTGTCGCCGAGCAGCTCCGTGCCGCTGACACCGTGTGCGTACGACAGGGTCATCGCAGGTCCGCCTCGTCGTACTCGGCCGTCGAGCCGGCGGCGGTGGCCTCGCGCAGCTCGATACGGCGGATCTTCCCGGAGACGGTCTTCGGCAGCTCGCCGAACTCCAGCTTGCGGACCCGCTTGTACGGCGCCAGCACCGCGCGCGAGTGCGCGAAGATCTCCTTCGCCGTCCCGGGTCCCGGCTCCCAGCCGTCCGCGAGCAGCACGTACGCCTTGGGGACGGCGAGGCGCAGCGGGTCCGGCGCGGGCACCACCGCGGCCTCCGCCACCGCCTCGTGCTCCAGGAGCGCGCTCTCCAGCTCGAACGGCGAGATCTTGTAGTCGGACGCCTTGAAGACGTCGTCGGCGCGGCCCACGTAGGTGATGTACCCGTCGGCGTCGCGCGAGCCGATGTCGCCGGTGCGGTAGTAACCGTCCGCCATCGCTTCCGCCGTACGCTCGGGGTCGCCGTGGTAGCCGGTCATCAGACCCACCGGCCGGTCCGACAGATCGAGGGAGATCTCGCCCTCGTCGGCGCCCGGCTTCCCACTGACGGGGTCGAGGAGTTCAACGCGGAAGCCGGGGCTCGGCCGGCCCATCGAGCCCGCTTTCAGCAGCTGGCCGGGGCTGTTGGAGACCTGGACCGCCGTCTCGGTCTGGCCGAAGCCGTCCCGGATGGTCACGCCCCATGCGCGCCGTACCGTCTCGATCACTTCGGGATTGAGGGGCTCTCCGGCCGCGACGACCTCCCTCGGGGGTGTCCGCAGCCGGCTCAGGTCCGCCTGGATCAGCATCCGCCACACGGTGGGCGGGGCGCAGAAGCTGGTGACGCCCGCGTCGTCCATCTCCGCCATCAGCCGGGCCGGGTCGAAGCGGGTGTAGTTGTGGATGAAGACGGTCGCCTCCGCGTTCCACGGCGCGAAGAGGTTCGACCAGGCGTGCTTGGCCCAGCCGGGTGACGAGATGTTGAGATGGACGTCACCGGGCCGGAGCCCGATCCAGTACATCGTGGCCAGATGGCCGACGGGGTAGGAGACATGGGTGTGCTCGACGAGCTTGGGGCGGGCGGTCGTGCCGGAGGTGAAGTACAGCATCAGCGGGTCGTCGGCGCGGGTGGGCCCGCCCGGCTCGAAGCTCTCGGACGCGTCGTACGCCTGCTCGTAGGCGAGCCATCCGTCCTCCGCGCGCTCCCCGACGGCGATGCGGGTGTACTCCCCCGGCACGTCGGCGAACTTGGCGGTGTCCTCGGCCCGGACGATCGCGTGCCGGACCTGGCCCCGCTCGATCCGGTCCCGCAGATCGACCGGGCCCAGCAGCGGCGTCGCCGGGATGACCACGGCGCGCAGCTTCATCGCGGCGAGCGCGGTCTCCCACAGCTCGGCCTGGTTGGCGAGCATCACGAGGATCCGGTCTCCCGCGCCGACGCCCTGCTCGCGCAGCCAGTTCGCCGCCCGGTTCGACCGCGCGGACATCTCGGCGAAGGTCAGCCGGGTGGCCGAGCCGTCCTCCTCGACGATGTGCAGCGCGGTGCGGTCGTTCCCGGCGGCGATCGCGTCGAACCAGTCCAGGGCCCAGTTGAACCGCTCGAAACGGGGCCAGTTGAACCCTTCGTACGCCGCCGCGTAGTCCTCCCGGTGCTGCAGCAGGAAATCCCGGGCCGCCCGGAACCTCTCGGTCTCACTGCCTGCCGTCATGTGCTCTCCTCGTTGCGGGACCCGTCAGTGGCATCGTGTAATCGGTAACGCAGGTCTCACTACCCCCGTATGGGGGGTGCTGTGCTGTCGGGAGGACCGGAACACATGACCTCAGTGGCGGAGGCGGTCGAGATACGGGCGGCACTGCTGGGGCTCCGCCGCGCCACCGGGCTGCAGATCGCCTTCGGCGGACTGCTGCACGAACCGCGGCAGATGCGCATCGCCGAGCTGAACGGGGCGCTGACGGGCGCGCTGCGCGGGCTGGCGATCTCGTCGGGCAACGGCCTTGGCGGAAAGGCGATCGCGCTGTCGCGGCCGTGTGCGGTGACCGACTACCCCGCGGCCCGGCACATCAGCCACGAGTACGACACGGCGGTGGCGACCGAGGGACTGCGGTCGGTGGTCGCGGTGCCGGTGGTCGTACGCCGGAAGGTACGGGGCGTGCTGTACGGGGCGCTGCGTACGCCGCTGCCGCTGGGCGAGCGCACGCTGGACGCCGCGGTGGCCGCCGCGCGGGACGTGGAGCAGACGCTGGTCGTCCAGGACGAGGTGCAGCGGCTGCTGGCCGTGGCGCGCGAGCCGGATCCCGGTCCCGGTGTCCGGCACGCCTGGGAGGAGGTCCGCGAGGTCCACCGCGAACTGCGCACCCTGGCACCACGGATCGCCGACGCGTCGCTGCGCGAGGACCTGCTCTCCGTATGCGGGCGGCTCGCCGCCGCGGGCTCTTCGGCCGCCCGTGTCCCGGGCGTCGCACTCGCGCCGCGCGAGCTGGACGTCCTCGCCTGCGTCGCCGGCGGCTCGACCAACGCGGCCGCGGCCGACCGTCTGGGGCTGCGCCCGGAGACGGTCAAGGGCTACCTCCGCGCCGCGATGCGCAAGCTGGGTGCGCACACGCGCCTGGAGGCGGTGGTGGCGGCCCGGCGGGCGGGGCTGCTGCCGTAGGCGTGGGGTGCGGGGCGGGGCGAGGCAGGGGCGGTGTGGGCGTGCCCCGGACTGGGCCGCGTAAGGCCGATGCCTCCCCGGGTGGGGTCCGCACGTGAGACCGTGTGCGGGCGCGCCGGGACGCGAAGTGGTCGCGGCGGCGGACGACGGAGGTGTACGGCATGGTGTCGGCGGATCAGGTGCTCGCGTTCGCGGCGATGTCGCTCCTGGTGATCGTGATCCCGGGGCCGAGCGTGCTGTTCGTGATCGGGCGTGCGCTGGCCCATGGCCGGCGTACCGCCCTGGCGACGGTGATCGGCAATGTCTTCGGCTCGTACGTCCTCGTGGTCGCCGTCGCGTTCGGTATCGGCTCGCTCGTGGAGAGCTCCGTGACCGTGTTCCTCGTGGTGAAGCTCGCCGGCGCCGCGTATCTGGTCCTTCTGGGCGTCCAGGCGTTCCGGCACCGCAAGGAGCTGAAGGCCTCGGCCATCGCGGCCGCACCGGCGGGCCCGGCGCACGGTGATCTGCGCACGGTCCTCGACGGGATGGTCGTCGGGGTCACCAACCCCAAGGGGATCGTCTTCTTCGCCGCCGTACTCCCCCAGTTCGTGGACCACTCCCAGGGCAACGTGCCCGCGCAGATGCTGGTACTGGGCCTGGTCCCGATCGCGATCGGACTGGTCACGGACACCCTGTGGGGACTGGGCGCCGCGGCCGCGCGGAACTGGTTCGCCCGCTCGGAGCGGCGGCTCTCCCTCGTCGGCGGGGCGGGCGGCTTCGCGATGATCGGGCTCGGGGTGACGGTCGCGGCGACGGGCCGCGCGGACTGACGCGGGCTGATGCGGCGGACCGACACGACCGATGCGAGCTGATGCGGCGGACAGACGCCGACAGACGCCGGCCGATACCGGCCGATGCCGACCGATGCCGACGGCACGGTCCTGGTGCGGCCGTTCATGAACCGCTGCCGTACCCCTCTCCCCCTTGTGGCGACGCGGAGCGGGTGGCAGGCTGTCGGCTCATGATCAACAGAATCGAGCCGTCCGCCCTCCGGTGAGGCCCGCACCCGTGCTGGACCTCCACCCGCCCCGCGTCCCGCTCTTCGTGCACGCGCTGCGGCTGCACCGGCTGAATCCCGACGAGCCCCTCTTCCACTGGGGCCACCCGCTGCCCGACCACGCCGCATACCGCGCCCGGGCCGCGCCCCTTGCACGCGAGGAGCGCGGCGAGGCCGTCGCCGCCGTACTGGCACGGCACCTGGCCGCACCGGCGCCCCCTGCCGCCGGCGGCCCGGCCGATGACCTGGCCGGCCTGGCCGACGAACTGGCCGCCATCGGATATCCACCGCGCGACGATCCGTCCATCGCCGAGGTGGTCCGCCGCTCCGATGCCGCCCGGGTCCGCAGACTCGGCCGTACGCTGGTGCGCCGCTCACTCGACCGCATTCCGGTCCAGATCGGGCTGACGCTGCTGGCGGCGAGCGCCACCGAGACCGACGTGCCGTTCGTCCAGACCATCGGACTGCTCTCGCACCTCTTCGGCGGCGCGGCCGTGCAGGTCCTGGAACGACAGCCGGGCCACACCACTGCCCTGCTGTGGGTGGCGGAACGCAGTGACGGCTGGGGCCGGGTCCACGCGGTGCAATCCCTGCTCCGCTCGCCCGGTCCACGCACTCACTCGTGGCTGCTGCGGCAGGCGGTCGACGGCGACCACCTCAACCGCTACTTCGCGGGTGATGTCGCGGAGGCGACCGGCCTGCATCTGGCCGTAGCGGCACCCGACGCCGACGCGGAGCTCGTGGACCACGCCGGCCGAGTGCTGCGGGTGATGGCCGAGAGCGAGAGCATGGGTCTCACGCTCTCCCACTACGCGCACGCGCACGAGGCCCTGAGCCATTACGTGGCCCATGCGGCGCGGCTCCCGCCGAGCATCGACCGCTTCGTCACGCTGCACACCCTGGCGAACGGAACGAGCGATGAACTCGCCCCGCTGTTCGCGGAGTTGCTGGAGCGGCCGGGCTGGCTGGACGGCGTACGCGCACGGCTCGGCGACCCCGACGAGCCGTGGCACCGGAGCGGCCCGTGGGCGGCGGACAAGCTCGGTGTGCGGCTCGACCGGTCAGCCCCCTAGTCAGCCTGCTGCTCGGTCCGCCGGCCGGTCCGCCGGCCAGTGCGCCGGTCAGTCATCCGGCCAGTGCGCCGGTCAGTCATCCGGCCAGTGCGCCGGTCGGTCATCCGGTCAGTCCGCGAACACCCCGAACCGCACATCGCGGGTCGTGGCCGAGGTCATCGTGGTGAGCATCCGCTCGCCCTCCTCGGCCACGGCCGCGCGCTGCGTCCGCGTCAGGTTCTCGAAGGGCTGGACGGCCAGCGTGGCCGCGTCCCCGGCCTCCGCAAGCCGCCAGATCCCGGCGAGGAGTCCGTCGACGAGGAAGACGCAGTAGGGCTGGTTCCCCTTCCAGGTGCGCAGCCTGAACTCCTCGGGGACGAAGCGGGAGCGGTCGGCGTGCGAGAGCAGCAGGTTGTCGTACTCGGGCAGGAAGCGCGGCGGGGCCGGGGTGCCGGCGTCCGGACGGGGCGCGTCCGGGAGGTCGAACAGCTCCACGCCGTTCTCGTCCTGGAAGGTGAGGAGCCCGGGGCGCAGCCGCTCGAAGGCGCTGCGCATCCGGGTCAGCCCGGACCAGGTCTGCATGTCCTTCACCGAGGCGGGCCCGAAAGCGGCGAGGTAGCGCAGTACGACCGCTTCGGGCTCGGGCGCGGGCTCGACCGGCCGGCCGAACCACTGCTCGGCGGTGGTCAGCATGACCTGACCGCTGCTGCCCCAGAGTCCGCGCGGGGTGACCTGCACCAGCGGCAGCAGACAGCGCGCGGCGACGGTGAGGGCGAGAGGGTCCGCGTCGGGCCACCGCGTGAGCAGCGCCTCCCGGAGCTCCTTGACCGGACGGGGGCGTTCCTCGACCAGTTCCAGGCTGAGCGCGGCGAGGCCGTCGAGGTCGACGCCGTCCAGCCGCTTGAGGAACATTCTCAGCTCCCGGTCGGGGCCTCCCGCCTGGGCGAACGGGCGGAGGGTGAGGCAGTCGCCCGCGGTGTGCGTATGGATCGTGGACCGCATCGTGACGAGCCGCGCGACCTCCCGCGACTCCATCAGCCCGGAGAGCTCCTGCGGGCGGAATCCGTGCAGCCGGGCGGCGAGGGCGTAGTACGGCGGCTTGACGTTCTGCGCCTGGAGGCCGACGAGGTGCTGCACGGCGGCCTTGACGGTCGGCCGGTTCTCCGGGTCACGGCGCAGCAGCAGCTGGCGGTCCAGCGTGGCGCGGCCCAGCGCCCTGGGGCCGAGCACGGGGAGTGTCTTGGAGACCATGACCGGCACGCTACCCACCCTTGCGGACATTTCCTGTCCGCAATTGTGTTCCCGGCGCCGCCATGCCGGTGCGATTCAGCCCGTATATCCTGCTCCGTGGCCGATCAGGGAGGTCTGTACGCAGCGCGTACGGCGCCGCGTACGTCGCGTGGGAGGTGACCTCAGGATGTCCGACCGACGAGCGCGCCCCGTTCCGATCCCGAAGAAGCCTGCCTGGCGTCGCCGGACAGCCCCCGCCGCGGCCCCGCCCCGGCCTCCGGAGCCCGTCGCGCAGCCACTCACCTCGGCCCCCGTGCAGAAGGACCAGGGCAGCATCGTCCAGGCCGCGCTCTACCGCGACGGCCGCCGTGTCTCGACGCCCGCGTCGCTCGCCGAGACGTTCCGCCAGCTGCGCGAGGAGCCGGCCGGGATGGCCTGGATAGGTCTGCACCGGCCGTCCGAGTCCGAGCTGCTCTCGCTGGCCGAGGAATTCGACCTCCATGAGCTGGCCGTCGAGGACGCGTTGGAGGCCCACCAGCGCCCGAAGCTGGAACGTTACGGCGAAACGCTCTTCGTCGTCCTGCGCGCCGCCCGCTACCTCGACGCCCCGGAGGAGGTCGACTTCGGCGAGCTCCACGTCTTCGTCGGCCGCGACTTCCTGATCACGGTCCGCCACGGAGCCGCCCCCGATCTGTCGGCGGTCCGCCGCCGCATGGAGAGCACCCCCGAGCTGCTCGCGCTCGGCCCGGAGGCGGTCCTCTACGCCATCCTCGACGCGGTCGTCGACGGCTACGCCCCGGTCGTCGCGGGCGTACAGAACGACATCGACGAGATCGAGACCGAGGTCTTCGGCGGCGACCCCGCCGTGTCCCGCCGTATCTACGAACTCGCCCGCGAAATGGTCGAGTTCCAGCGCGCCACCCGTCCCCTGGTGGGCATGCTCCACGGCCTGATGGCGGGATTCGCCAAGTACGGCACGGACGAGGAACTCCAGCGCTACCTCCGCGACGTCGCCGACCACGTCACCCACACGAGCGAGCGCGTCGACGGCTTCCGCCAGGCCCTCGCCGACATCCTGACGGTCAACACGACCCTGGTGACACAGCAGCAGAACGCGGAGATGCGGGCGCTGGCGGAGGCGGGGTTCGAGCAGAACGAGGAGATCAAGAAGATTTCAGCCTGGGCGGCCATTCTCTTTGCACCCACACTCGTGGGAACTATCTACGGCATGAACTTCGACTCCATGCCGGAGCTGCACTGGACGGCCGGATATCCGTTCGCGATCGGCTTGATGGGGCTTGTCTGCACCGGTTTGTACGTGATTTTCAAGCGGCGGGACTGGCTCTAGGGTGCGATCGACCCACTTACACCGCGCACGTGGTTTGCTTCTGCACCTGCTGCACGAACCACGCATTTCGGGCCCTGGGGAGTCCATGGGGAGAAGTGATGCGAGTGATCTCCTCTACCCTCCTACACTGAGACCCTGACCTGCTCTTTTACCCTCCCGCAGAGCGCTGGGGAGAATCCGGGGAGAATCGGCTGACGACACAGCTCCTGCGGCTGCGGCTTCGTCCCTATCCTGCTTCCTGCTCAACATCTCGCCGGTCGCCCTCGCCGCCCCCTAACAGATCACAGACAGTGACACTGGGTTCCGAGCGGAGCCACACGTCCGCCCCCTCTGTACGGCTTCCTGATTGTGGTGACGAGTCGTGTTCTGGTCAGCCCGGCCTCCTCGTGTACCAGGTCTCATGCGCAAGCGGGCGACAGCCCGTACCGCCTGCTCAGGGCAAGAACGGGCTGCGACAGCCGGCCGGCTCACTGGCGGGAGCCGCCCCTGCTCACTCCGGGCGCGGGCTCGCACATCATGGCCCGCACCGCTTCTGCGGCCGCCATAATGGAGGCATGTCCTCCAGTCCACAGCACCCCGCACCCGCGCCGAGAGACCCCTCTGGTACGGACGCCGCGGACCTCGCGCTGTACCGGGAGAAGTTCCGGCGCCGTCTGCCGGAGTCGCTGGACGAGCTGCGCGGGCCGACGCATGGTGTCGTAGAGCTGCCGCTGCACCTGGCCTGGTCCGGGATGACCGCGTACGACCTGGGCAAACCTCGCCAGTGCATGGGCCTGTACCGCACCGTCCTGCACGAGGGCCTGCACGACGACCTGCCCCGCTACCTCAACCGGGATCTACTCCTCCAGCTGTGGCCCGTGCTGCGTACCCTCGTCGGTCGCACCGTGCGCACTGTGTGGGAGGACGCCTTCCCCCAGCTCGCCTCCCGCACCCGGGCAGCCGCGTGACAGACATGCCGGAGCTGCACACCCGGCTACTGGCGGATGTGATTGCCCTGGGCTCGCCCTATCCCCTGGTCCTCACCGGCGGGTACGCCGTGAGGGCGCACCGCCTCGTGAACCGCCCCAGCCAGGACCTCGATGTCGCCACCGAGAACCCGGCGCCCATGGCCGACATCGCGGCCGCACTCTGTAGCGGCCTCGAGAGCAGGGGCTGGAAGGTGCAAGCGCTGGAAACTGCTCCGCTGTCCGCTCGCTTCACCGTGACTGACCCAGCCACCGGGCAGGACTGTGAAGTCGACATCCTCAAGGAGATCTTCTGGCGGCCCGTCGCCCAGAGCCCGTACGGGCCCGTCCTCGCGGAGGAGGACGTGATCGGGACCAAGGTCCGCGCCCTAGCCGACCGCGGAGCGCCCCGCGACCTGATCGACGTGTTCGCTGCCTCCCGCCGCTGGACGAACTCCGAGCTCGAGGAGTTCGGCCGGCGCCACGCCCGCGGCCGCTTCGAGCGCGAGGACCTCCAGGCGAACCTCACCGGCGCCGAGTGGACCGATGACGAAGCCTTCGCCGCTTACGGCCTCGACGATGCCACCGTCATTGCTCTCCGCACCTGGGCCGTGGAATGGGCCGATGACCTCGCGACCCGCCTCCTCGAAGAGTCCGATGCCCCGGACATCGACTGATCGCACGGCATCGTGATCACGATGCCGACCGTTTCACGGTGGGACTGCGGCATCGGCGCGCCGCTTGGGCATGAACAGCTGGGCGCCTGACCAGGACGCCGGCCGGCGTCCGCGCGGACGCTCGGGCACGGTCTGGACCGAGGCAGCCGGATCGGTCGTCGCTGGTCTCGTTTCCGGTCTGTTTGGTCGCCGGGCAGGGGTGGCCACCTGTACCGAGGCGATCCTCGCCATGCCGACGATGGCCATGGTGGGCGCCATCGCATATAGGAGTACGGGTGTCCCACGGCGAGCGGCGACGTGCTGACGGAGTACCTCCACCGTCTTGATTAGCGGGCTCCCCCAGGACCGGTCACTCCGCCAGCATGATGCTGTGCGGTATTGGCGCGAGCTGCGCACGGTAGCGGCGGACGCCCCAACTACGGTGCTCCAACTCCGCCGCAACCAGCACCTCCGCCGTGTTCATACGGTCGGGCACGAGCTCCACCAGCGCGGCCACCGGGTGATCCCCGACCAGCGGGAAACCCTTGACTCGGCGGAACTCCCACTGCGGGTTCGGCTGGGAAGCGCCGTGGCCCCGGACGATCCACTCCTCCCTCGTCGGTCCGGTTCCTGGCGGCTTCTCCAGCCCTACGTCCAGCACGCCGGTCGTGACCGTGAAGCTCACGCCCGTCCCGAGGCCGGCGATCGGGCGGGTGCGCTCGCCTGGGTCGATCAGGCGCGCGATCGGCTGTACACCGCGCTCTGGTGTGGACAGTGCGACGCCCAGGGAGGCGTGACGGAAAACACCCTTGCTCTCCGATGTCTCGGGGCGAAACGAGCACACCATCAGCAGTTGCCGGAACTGCCGTTCGGGTGTGGCGCTGAGATAGGACGACCAGCCCGCCGGGGCGGACGCGTGGTCGGCGGGCAAGAGGTCCCAGCCGAATGTGAGCCTGCCGCGCAGCGGTCCGTCGTCCGCCGGGCTGCCGAGCGTGCGCTCTGGCACGAGTTCGACGTCGTGCAGCCTCATCTTGGTCATGCGGCGGCTCCCTTGTTCCTACCGTGCACATAGGTGAACGCTCCCCAGTCACGGTAGTGGGGATACGCGGCACGCGTGGCGAGTTGGGCGGCGCGGAAGGCATGCTCCGGGTCCGCGCCGCCCGCGACTCCGTGGTGCAGGTGGTGGTAGAAGTACGTGGTCGGCTCCGGGCGTACGGGCCACAGGCACCCGACGACGGCCTGCGCCCCGGCGGTGATCAGTGCCGAAGGAATGCCACGAATGTTGTCCCCGCGGTCGAATCGGCCGAGCGCTGACTCACAGGCGGCGAGTGTCACGAGACGAACGCCGCGCAGGTCGACGGCCAGGAAGTCGTAGGCGAATACGCGTCCGTCGTCGTCTCCGTCCGCCGTGAGGTAGAGGCAGTGCATCCACGGTGCGTCCTCGTCCAGCGTCCCGTGTACGGCGATGTGGACGACGTCCGCCGTGGCCATCTCTGCGAGCAGCCTGTCTCGGGTGGCCGCAGGACCGGTGAGGGCATCGGCGCCTACCGCTTCCGCGACCTTCCGCGCGTGATCCTCCAGCGCCGGTTCGGCATGCAGCCCGAAGGCAACGCCCCCGGCAGCGGAGGCCAGCACCACCGCGCGACGCTCGCGTATGACGACTTCGACGGGTGCCAGGGCTTCGAGGCCAGCGATCGTGGTGACCGTCCAGTCGTCGGCGATCAGGCGGTCGCCCGTGCGGCAAAGCGGTAGAGGCAGGTAGTGCAGAGCGCCGTGCGGCCAGGCAAGGACCCGGTCCTTGCCTTGGGCGCGCCACCTGTCCCACAGGTCACTGCCGCCGAGCGGCAGGCCGACCGTCTCCAGCAGCCGGCTGCCTTCCGGCGTCACGTCGGCGAAGAGCGGGTCGCGTTCGATCTCCGTCCGGATCGCCTCGACCCGGTCCGCCACCGGGTGCCGGTCGTCGTTCTCGTCCGCGCCCTCGCCGAGGTGCACCACGAGCTCCCGGCCCTGCCTGGTGATTGCGAGCAGCACGGCCGCTCCGCTGACCGCCGCGGGTAGGAACCACGTCAACAGCACCGTTCCATCGTCCAGCAGATCACTTGCCTTGGCCCAGATGTGCTGCTCGTCGACGAGCGGTGCCGAGCGGCGACGCAGCTCGTCGTCGATGAACGACGAGATGCGCCACCGCAGGTTCCGGGCGATCTGCGCGTTGTCCTGGCCGCCGGGACGACGGTCGGCGTCCACAGCATTCAGCAGGTTCGGCAAGGCGTCCCCGGAGGCGGCGGTCTCCTCCAAGTCGCGCAGCTTGCCGATGAAGTGCTCGATGTGTGCGGGCAGCACGAGCGGGCCGTCGATGCGCCACCACGCGCCCAGCTGCGAACCCTTGCCCACCTGGTACAGGCCGAGTATCAGCCCCATCGGCAGCGTCTCGCTTTCCGCGGCGAGCTGCCAGACCGCGGTGTGCACGAGGTCGCGCAGTATCCCGCCGAGTTCGGGCGCGCCGCTCGTGTCGAAGTTCGGCGCATCGACGATGATCGCGCGCAGCGCGTCCCTGAGTTCGTGGCCGTGGAGGTTGCCCAGGTGCTGCACGAACGGCACCAGGCTCGCCCGCGCCAATTCCTCCAAGCGGAGCGAGGCATAGGCGAGTGCCGCGTAGGTGTAGTAGCCCCAGGGGAACGGGACAGAGCTGGAGATCGGTTCACCTGCCTCCGCCGACTGATAGTACAGATCCGCCGTGAGCAGCCGGACTTCCTCGCTCCGGTCGGCGCCCGCCTGTCTCAGCAGGGTGAGCCCCAACGCCGGCTGCCGCCGGTCACGGGCGTGCGCGGCCGCATGCAGCAGAGCCATGGATCGCTGCGCTGATGTCCACGAATCCGGGAACGACACGGAGAGCGCCTGGTGGGGACCCGGGCACTCGCTCGCGTCGTCGGGCAACACGTGAAGCCGGGCCTCGATCAGCTGCCTGCGGTGGGCAGAGGCCCACCGGATGTCGAGCTGCTCCGCCCAACCCAACACCGTGCGCAGCAACCGCCGATCGGCGCGTTCCCGGGCCAGGTTGACTCCCTGGCTGATCACCCTCGCGGTCACCGCACTACCGTGAGCAGCGACGAAATCGGCCGGTGTCATCCCGAACACCCCCGTGAGCAGTTCAATGGCCGTTTCCGAGGACATCCCGCCCGTCGTCCTGAGGAGGAACAGCGCGAGGTCCGGCTCGTCGACGGCTGACGAGTCGCGCCATGCCGACAGCGCGGCATTGGCAGCACCAAGGTGAACTCCCTCCTCGTCCGCAAGAATCTGCGCCAGTACCGCCAGCAGGCGGGGCCTCCGCAACCCGCCGTCCAGCTCCAGCGCCCGCGTCACCAGGTGTCCCGCTTCCACCACCAGCCGGTGGGACTCCGTCTGGAAGGGCTCCTCTTCGGTGAACCACGTGCGGTACAGGTCCGCGGTCAGCCGAGCGGACCAGACGGTCAGCAACTCGCGAGCGTAGGTGTCGGCGGCCAGGTCCTCCGGTCCCCGGGTGGCCATCCGCAACCGAGCGGCAGCCAGCAGCGCGGCTTCCAGGTCGGCGGGATCGCTCAGTCTGTCAATCAGCTGGGCCGCCACCGCTTCGGACTCCTCGAACACCGCTCCGTCGCACCGGTCAGCAACCAGTTGGACCCCCGATTCGACCGTCCGGAAGGCCGCGACCCGCCAGCCAGCCTCCATCTCGCAGGCCCCGGCGACCTCGGCTGCCAATCGCCAGTAGACGTACAAGAGGTCCATCGGGCCGCGGTGGTCGAGGAACTCGTCCCGGAACAGCAGATCCGCCATCGCCTCGGCGGACATCCCGTGGTGCTCAGCCAGGGCCTGCCATGTCTCCGCTGCTTCGCGCGCCCGCCGCTTCGCCTCGTCCATCGACAGGATTCGATCGCACACGTAATGCGCGAGCTCCATGAGCACGCCGACGGGGTCGATCACGAACGAGACGGTCGGCTGGCCGTCCGCCTCGTCACGCGGCTCGCCGAAGCGCACAGAGCCTGCGCACACCATCCCCCGCCGCGTTTCGAAGACCAGCGCGCCGAGCGGATCGTCTGTAGCAGGCAGCACGTGGGACACGACCAGGATGACGGAGCCCGAGGCATCCGCCGCCTCCCGCCACCCTGGCGGCTCTTCCAGGTCGAGGTCGTGCACGAAGTGCGTACCGTCGGGGCCGAGGACGGACAGCGCGCATCCTTCGTCCTGCGTTATACACCACCGGGGGGCGACAGGGTGACCGAACGGCAAATCGTCCAGTGAGAGGAGCGCCGGAAAGCCCCAGGCGTAGGCGCGGGTGAACAAGCTGCCTCCCGCCCCACCACCAGTGGTGAACGGGCTGATGCCGGCCAGTCCGACAGCCAGGCCGGCATACCGGATTCCCTCCACATCGGCGATGAACGCCCACCCGGTGACCTCGCGTGACAGTCGCACGCCATCCCCCTTCGCGCCCCAGGTCATCAACGGGTTCAACGGTGGCACGGACAACGGCCGGACCAGCCCGCTTCCCGGGCACTGAACAGTGATCTCAAGGGCGACGATGCCCGCGCCAAGCCGTGCGCTCGTCCATATCCTCCGTGTCGAACAAACAGAGCGAACGGCTCCCCGGGTGCGCGGGGAGCCGGGCCGTCGGGGCGGCGAAGGGGTACCGCCCCGACGGGGGCAGGCGTCAACCGAGGCCGTCGGCGCCGTCGACCGGCTCGCCACCGCCGTCCTCGTCGAACTCCACGACGAGTGGATCGCCTTCCCCCGCCGCTATCTCTCCATCGAGAGCATGGACAGCCTCTATCCGGACAACACCACCTGCCTGCCCGGCACTGCCGAATGATCAGCTACACCACACCAAGGGACATGACCCGTCCTACCGCCGCGCACGTCCGGCCCCGACGCCAGGAACCCACACGAAGGAGCCCGGACGGCGGAAGGCCGAGGGCCTCTGCGGACTTTCCGGAGTACTGCCGCATGCGACGCGGTCGACCACGTGGAGTTGTTGCATCGTGCACTCCGGGCAGGCGGTGCGCGGTCGTTCGCTTACGGCAGCGCCCACGGGAATCACCTGCTCCCCCACCATGTTCAGGCCAAGATGTCCGCCTTGTGTTTTCGGGCGGCCCTGCCTGCGCAGCCTTCAGCGCAGTCGTGTACCGGCTGAGCGTGGACCGGCTGAACAGCCAGGAGCGTCTGCGTGCCGACCTTGCTCATCTGCCGCCGCCGGCGCGCCTGGCACGGGTGGTCGCCCATCTCGCAGACGAAGTGGGTCACCAGGACGGGGGCGGCGGTGTTGTCGTCGAACTCGGCATACCCAGGGAGGACTTGGCCACTATGGCGGGCATGAGCAGGTCGTCCGCGCTCGCCGCCCTCGCGCGTCTCCAGTCCGACGGCATCGTCACGCTCGGCCGTCGGCGGCTCGTTGTCAGGGATCCTGCCCTGCTGAGAGCCGCGGCCCAGGACGACGGGGTGGGAGACGGCGACCGGCCGCCGCGCGGAGCTCCCGTGATGTGACGTGCCACACGCCCGTACCGTCCAGCGCTGGACGGTCGGCTCCCTGCTCCTCGAACAGGGTGGTGCTCTCCCCGCCGCGTGGGCGGGGAGAGCGACGAGAGGAGCGGCGCATGCTGCCGTCATGGGAGCCCTTGTGGCCCTATCGGGCCGTGCTGGCCGTGGACGCCAGGGACTTCGGAACACTTGACAGCAAGGGAATGCAGCGGGTCAACGCCGACATCCCGCCCCTGCTGGCCCAGGCGCTGAGCGCCAGCAACGTCAGCGCGCACTGGGAACGGCGCGTGTTCGGCCAGCACACTGGCGACGGTTACGTCGCCGGCATGGACCCTGAAGTCCTGCCCGCCCTGGTGGGGCACTTCCCCGACGCGCTTCGCCAGGCGCTCGGCCGTCGGCGGGCCGAGAACCCGCACCTCAAGCCGCTGCAGCTGCGGGTCAGCATCCACGTCGGGCCGTTGCCTCAGAGCGGTCTGGGCGTGCCCATGGTGCACACCCACCGGCTCCTGGACGACAAGGCGCTGCGGGCGGTGCTCGATCGCGGGCATCCCGAGATCACCAATACCGCCGTGATCGTCTCTCAGCGGGTGTACGAGGACGTCTTCGACAGCGGCTGCGTCAACGACGACGTACTGCCGGCGCACTTCCACCGGCATCTGGTGAGGGTGAAGGAGTTCGAGCAGCCGGCCTATCTGCACCTTCCCGGTTTCGACTGGGGGCTAGCGGATCCGGACATCTTCGAGCCGTCCGCTGCGGCCGGGGACGAGGAGGGCCCGGGAGCCGCGGCGCACGTGGCACCGACTTCCACGGCTCCGGCAAGTCCCGGCACCGTGAGGGCGAGCGAGGACGAACGCTTCGTCGGGGCCCCGGGAGCCGAACCGTCTACCGGACGCCGCCAAGATCCTCGAAGAGCGCGGCGTCGTGGTTCTTTGCGCGCCCGCCGGCAGCGGCCGGCGGACCGCGGCGGTACGGCTCCTGCGCCATGTGGCGGCACCGCGGGAGCCGGAGCTGTTCGACCTCGAACCGGAGTGGGCCAAGCCCGGGACCCAGTGCCTGCCGGTGCGGTCGGCAACGGGCTTCGTGCTCGACCTCTCCGACCTCCCGGACGAGCCGCCCGCCCGCTTCGGGCAGGACCTGGTCCGTCATGGAGCGGCGCTGTGTGAACCGGGGTCCTTCCTGATCGTGCTCGCCACCCCAGGCGACTGGCAGGGCGCGTGGGCCGACGCCACCGGCGACGTCACCGTACGGCTGGAGTCCCCCCGTGCGCGGAGCCTGGTCGAGGCCGAACTCGACGCACACGGTCACGCGGACCGGGTGGCCTGGCTGACGGACTCGCCTCCTGGGCCAGGCCCGCGGACCGGCCGATGTGCTTACCGACGCGACCTCGTCCCGCCGGCTCCAAGCTGCCGAGATCGTTCCCGTCGGCGACCGCGCCCACCATGACCAGAGCTGTCAGGGGCTGCCCGCGGCCATCCTGCGTCATCTGTGGGACGAGTTCCCCACCCAGCACGACCTGCTGACCAAGTGGGCGGTCGGCGTCGCCGCGAATCGATCCATTCCGGAGGACGACGCCCGCCTGGCCAGCGAGGCCCTCCTACGCCTGGCGGTGCGTCGGCACGACAGGAAGGTGCCCGACGCCCTCGCGACGGGACTCACCGGCCCTCGGCGGATCTTGGCCGTCGAGGCGCTCACGAAGGCCGCGACCGACGCCGAACTCGGCCGCTACGTCCGGGACCGGCTCCTCAATTGGGCGGAGTCCAACAATGCGGAGAAGCTCGATCTGGTCGTCGACGTCTGTGGCGGGCCCTGGGGCTTGGAGCAGCCGGCGCTCGCCCTGACCCGCCTGGGCAAGGCGGCGGGCGGGAAGGAGTTCGGCGCCGAGAAGCTGGTCGTCGCCTTTCGGGAGCTCGTCCGCCAGGTTCCCGGCCTCGTCGATAAGACGGTCGTGCAGTGGCTGAGGAAGCACGGGACCGAGGTCGGCGGAAAGGCGCGCCGCCAAGCGTTGGGGGCCTTCCTGGCGCTCGTCTCCAGTGACACGGTACGGACCTGGTCCTCGCCTCGGCGCGCGACGCGTCCAGCAGGGAGCACTTCGTCCATGCCTGGCAGGCGCTGTCCACCGACGACGCCGTGGACGCCGTGCTCGACCAGCTCACCTCGTGGCAGGAGCGGTTCGAGCATGACGCCGACCACAGGAACACGGTGGTCGCCCTGCTCGCGGAGGTCTTCGCCCCGCCGCGGCTGCGATTGCGGCTCGACCGGCTCCTGGTGGCCGAGGGGGCGGTGGTCCGGCCGTTCTGGCGGGACATCCTCGGCTCTGCCATGCAGCACTACAGCCTCGTCCGGAAGGCATCGGAGGCGTGACCGATCGTCCCGGTCCTTGGTGGAGACAGCGGGTCGGCCGGTTCACTGCGTACTGGCCCACCTGCCTACCGGGCATCCGCTTTCTCGCGCGCGGCACTCTCACCCATCTGGTCCCTCCCCGGGCGGCCGGGAGCCACCACGGGACCGCCGCGCGAGCGGCGGCCCGCCTCGCCTTGGACGAACTCGGCCGCAGTATCACCGGGAAGCACCGTCCCGAGGAGCTGGAGTGCGCTCGGCAGAGGCTCACCCTGGCGGTCTCGCCGTGGCACAGCCCCGACAGCCGTCCCGACATCTGGCTCAGGGCACGACTCACCCTGCTGCTCCCCCAGCAGGATGCCGACCGGGCCCAGAGGCACCAGAACGCCCTGCGCGACGTGGAACTCCGGCTCGCGCAGGACCGGTTGTGCCGACAGGAGCTGGCTCAAACCGTGTGCGCGGACCGGGACACCGCCCGCCTGCGGTGGCTGGAGCGACATCTGGACGACCTGTCGGCCCTCGACTGGACAGCGTTCAAGAACACGATCCTGCCCTTGGTGGGGACGTCGGTCACCGAGCGCACGCAAGCCGAGCGGCTCGCGCACACCCTCCTCTACGTCTGGGAGCAGTTGGACTCCGCGCCGGGGCGGCAGGCGCGGTTCATGGCCACCGCCCGCACGCTCTTCGAGCAGATGGGTTGGGCAGATGGGTTCCCCTGGCCGTCGCCGTCCGACGCCCTGGAGCCCGTGGCGCCGTCCCCCGCAAGCATCCCCTTCGCAACGGAGGACGAGCAGTGAAGACCTCCATACTGCGCTGGCTGCTCGACCCGCTCACCAGTCTGCTCGCCCTCTGGCTGTGGTCCCGTGACCGCGGCCGCAGGCCATACGACGCGGCGTGGCGGCTGGCCAGGGTCACGCGTCACCCGGACGAGCTCGTGTACCGCATTCACGGCCACCACGCCGACGATCCTGGAGACGTTGTTCCTTGATCACGGGGCAGTGCTGCCTCCTGCGAGACACGAGCCATGTGGGCGCGGCGTGAGCGGTGCCGGCGAGCGGGACGTCTCGAGGGGACGGTCACACGCGCGATCCGGTGGTGGTGGCCGGCCTCAGGGACAGCGCAGTGGGGCCAGGATGGTGACTGCGACTCGAGATCGCAGTCACCTCCGCCCTGGGCCCTACGAACCCGTCCGGGCGGGCGCAGCCCAAACATGCCCGCTCAGCCTCCGAACGCTACGTAGTCGACGTTCGCACGCAGGACGACGGCCCCACCAGCGGCTGCTCCCTCTCAGCGCAGCTTTCGCTGGGGAGAATCTGGGGAGAATGACCACCGCTGGGGAGTGTCTGGGGGGAGTCGACCGCGCAAATCTGCAGCACGGTGAAAGCCCCGGAAAGATGCAAAGCCGCAGCTCAGGCGGCCTTCTGGAGCAATCTGCGCAGGTCAGCGCCCCGAGGATGACGACTTCAAGAAGATCTCAGCGTGGGCAGCCATCCTGTTCGCCCCCACCCTGGTGGGCACCATCTACGGCATGAATTTCCAGAACATGCCGGAGCTGCACTGGGAGTTCGGCTACCCCCTGGCAATCGGCCTGATGGGCGTCGTCTGCGTGAGCCTGTACTTCATCTTCAAACGGCGGGACTGGCTGTAACGACACCGGAATATCCTCGATAACAAATGATCACGCAAGGTGCCGCTCGGCCGCTGGGGAGAATCTGGGGAGAATGCGCGGCGCTTGGGAAGTGCGAAGCGCCCTCAACCGCGGCGACCAGCTCGACCGGGACATGCACGAGCGGGAGATCCGGACGCACGGCCACCGCGCGCCGGTCGCGCCGGAGCGAGTGGTCTCCCGTGCGGGCCGGTTCGTGACCGTTCTCAAGAGCATCGCGCGTCGCATCCGGGAAGTGTTCAGCGATCACCCTGTGTGATCAGGGTGGAGATCGCGCGTGCGGTTGTCGTCCGTCTTGTGGCACGGGATGCTGGGGGAGCACGAAGGGAAGCGGTGCCATGGATCGTTTTCCGAATGCGGCGAACGTCGACTTCCACAGTCCCCTGGACCCCTCCAAGGCCGCCACCGTGGTACTGGACGACCAAGGCCGCATTGTCGGGTGGGGATCCTCTGCCCAGCGCCTCCTCGGGCATTCTCCCGAAGAGGCACTCGGCCAGTCGGCCGCCCGGCTGCTGGCGACGACCTCCGGCCGGCGCCTGTCCGCCCTCTGCAACGCGCACCAGTCCCGCAGCATCGTCCTGGACCTCTGCCACCGGGACGGACGTACGGTGCGCGCGGCCGTGACGTTCAGCCCGCTGTCGCACCGGAGCGGAGCCGCGACCGTCGTGATGGCTGCCGAACTGGAGGCGCTCCGCAGCTGGGAGGCGCAGCTGGCGATGCTCCAGGGCCTGGCGACCGAGTCTTCCGTGGGCTTGACGATCTTCGATACCGACATGCGCGTCGTCTGGGGGAACGTCTCCACCGATCTGGAGCTCGGGGGTATCGCCCAGTACGTCGGTCGGTCGGCCGCGGATCTCTTTCCGGAAGGCGAATTCATCTCCCGCCACCACCCTCCGGACGAGGACCAGGTGATGCATCACGTGCTGACGACCGGGGAACCGATCGTCGGCATGCACTACCGCGGGCGCGCCCCCGCCGACCCGGTGCGCGAGCACGTCTGGTCCTGCTCGTACCACCGGCTGGTGGACGCCCGAGGCGAGCCGCTGGGGTTGTTCGAGGAGTCCCTGGACATCACCGACCGCTACCGCGCCCAGGAACGGCTGTCGCTCCTGGTGCGGGCGGGAAAGCGCGTCGGCGCCTCGCTGGACGTGCGTCGTACGGCTGCGGAACTCGCCGACGTGGCGGTACCGCAGCTGGCCGACGAAGTGCTGGTGGATCTGCCTCCGGCGGTCATCGAGGGACGGCAGCCGCCGACGCGCTCGGCGCCGGGACATGGACTGCTGCGGATGCACGGCCGGACTCCGGAGGAGTTCCGGACCAGCCCCGTCTCCTACCCTCCGTCGTCACCGCAGGCTCTGAGCCTTGCCACAGGCCGCTGCGTCGTCGGCGCCTCCCCTCCCGAAGCACCGGGCGAGGCGGGGTCGACCGCCTCGCACTCCAGCCTGTTCGTCCCGCTGCTCAACCGCGAGGCCGTCCTGGGCCTTGCCACCTTCCGGCGCAACAGCAACCCCGACCCCTTCGGCCCCGAGGAGCAGACACTCGCCATGGAGCTGGCCGAGCGGGCCGCCGTCGGCATCGACAACGCCCGCCAGTACACCAGCCAGCATGCGGCGGCCCTGGTACTGCAGCGAAGCCTGCTGCCACGGCACCTGCCTCAACAGAGCGCGGTCGACGTCGCGTACCGCTACCTGCCTGCCGACAGCCGCGTGGGCGTGGGCGGCGACTGGTTCGACGTGATCCCGCTGTCCGGGGCCAGAGTGGGACTGACTGTGGGCGACGTGGTGGGCCACGGTATGCACGCCGCAGCGACCATGGGCCGGCTGCGCGCCACCGTACGGACCCTTGCGCTGCTGGACTTGGACCCGGCCGAGCTGCTCACACGGCTGGACGACCTGGTCGCGCAGGAATCGGAGCCCGACGCGGACGACGGGCTGAGCGGTGAGGCGATGGTGGTGACCTGTCTGTATGCGATTTACGACCCGGTCAGCGGCCGGTGCGTCTGGGCCAGCGCGGGCCATCCCCCGCCGATGGTTGCCGATGCGAGCGGCTCGGTGGCCATGTCCGCGCTGACTCCGGGACCGCCCCTGGGCCTGGGCGTTCTGCCGTACGAGAACGTCGAGCTGGACCTGTCCAACGGCAGCGTGCTGGCCTTCTTCACCGACGGCGTCGTGGAGGACCGGGGCCAGGACATCGACAGCGGAATCGACCGCCTGGCCGAGGTGCTCACCTGGCAGCGATGCCCGCTGGAGGAATTGTGCGACCGGGCGCTGTCGGCCCTGCCGCCCGGGCCGCAGGTGGACGACGCCACGCTGCTGCTCGTCCGCACCCGGCGGCTCGACGCCGAGCAGGTGGCGGACCTGGAGCTGCCGTCCGATCCGGCCATGGTGGCCCACGCTCGTACGCTCACTGAACGCCAGCTGAGGACCTGGGGCCTGTCCGAGCTCTCGTTCACTGCCGAACTCGTGGTGAGCGAACTGGTCACCAACGGCATCCGGTACGCCACCGGACCGGTCGTGCTGAGGCTGATCAGAGATCGCTGCCTGCTGTGCGAGGTCTCCGACAGCGCACACACCGCACCACACCTGCGGCGAGCGCGCCGGGACGACGAGGGCGGCCGCGGCCTGTTCCTCGTCGCCCAGATGTCCCAGCGCTGGGGCACGCGGTACACCTCCTCCGGGAAGACGATCTGGGCCGAGCTGGCCATCCCCAAGGACCTCTCCCGGAATCAGGGTCAGGACGCCCTGTTGAGCGCAGCCCGCGGCAATCAGCGCCTCGCCGGTCACGCATGATCCCGGTGACCGAGGGTGGCTGCGCCGAAGGTTTTTCGCTGCGTTGTCAAAGTCGCCCCCGTACATCCACCGGCACCCGGCGCCGGGCACCGGGCACCGTGCACCGATGCTGGGGCGGGCAGGCGTGGGGGCCTGGCTTAGAGTGCGGATGTGCCGTCGTACAGCATTGGTCAGGCAGCAGGGCTGCTGGGAGTGAGTTCGGAGACCGTTCGCCGGTGGGCGGACGGCGGACGGCTGCACATGGACCGGGACGGCTCGGGGAACCGGATGATCGACGGGGTGAGCCTGGCGGCGTTCGCGAAGGAGCGGGCTGCGGGCATGCATCCGGTACCGGACTCGGTGTCCACCTCCGTGCGCAACTCGTTCACCGGGATCGTGACCGCCGTGCACGTCGACGACGTGGCCGCGCAGGTGGAGATCCAGTCCGGTCCGCACCGGCTGGTCTCACTGGTGACCCGGGAGTCCGTCGACGAACTCGCCATCGCCGTCGGAGTCACCGTCACGGCGAGGGTGAAGTCGACGAACGTCCACATCGACCTGCCGTGAACAGCGGGGCTCATCAGCGGCAGAGCAGCGCGGCACGCAGGTCGAGTCTGTCGTCGAGTCGGGAGAGGTCACGTCCGGTCAGGGCTTCGATGCGCTGGATGCGGTAGTGAACGGTGTTCACGTGCAGATGGAGGGCCGCGGCGGTCCTGGCCCATGAACAGTTGTGTGCGAGGAAGACCGGCGAGGTCGCCACGGCGGCCTTCCGCCGCTACCGGCTCCCGCAGTACGCCGACATCCCGCGCACCGAGGTCCACTTCATGGAGACCGCGGACGCCATCGGCCCGCTCGGCGCCAAATCGATGAGCGAGAGCCCCTTCAACCCTGTCGCCCCCGCCTTCGCCAACGCCCTGCGCGACGCCACCGGCATCCGCTTCACCGAACTGCCCGTCACCCGGGACCGTGTCTGGCTCGCCCTCGATCGCCGCGCCCGTGCCTCAGCCACGGAGGACCGGAGCCTTGGCGCATAGACCTGGAAGATGCGCCCCGGACATTCGTAGCAAGCTCACAATCGCGAAGGGTTGTGGGCCTTGGGGCCCGCAAACACGATTCTCCGGGCCGACGGTCGGGTATCACTGGGCAGTCATGCCGCAGCGACCGCCCGAAGGGGAATCCGATGAGTCGACTCAGCGCCCCGGCCGACGCACGTGCCGCCCGGACCAGATCCTTCGCCGTGTGCGGCGACGTGGCGGAGCCGGCCACGCTGACCGTCGCGGACCTGCGGCGGAACTGGGAGCAGCACCGGGCCGATGTGATCTTCGACTGCGCCACCAGCGGGCCGCAGCACCACACGTTCCGGGGCCCCCTGCTGCGCGAGGTCGTGAGCGACGCGCGTCCGGCCTTCGACCCCCGACGGCGCAAGGACCGCTCCCGCTTCCTGCTGTCCGTCAGCGGCGACGACGGCCACCACGCCGTCCTGTCATGGGGGGAGATCGACGCCGACTTCGGCAACACGCCCGTGCTGCTGGCGACCCGCCTGGACGGCGAAGACCTCGACGCCGAGGGCACCCGGCTCGTCGTACCCTCCGACCGCTGCGGCGCGCGCTACATCAGCGCGATCACCGGCATCTGGCTCGGCGCCTGCCGCCTGCCCGACGCGGTCATGGACATGCGCGCGGACTCCTGAGCCCGCCCGCTCGCGGATCCGTCTGCGTCCGGTTCGAAGCGCGACCTCTCACCCGCGCACCGCAGCGACACCGTCACACAGGTCCGCTGGACCTTCCTCCTATAAGACTGGCATCTGCGATGGATAATCACACCTAGACTTGCAGATGCCAGATCGATGGCTCTAGCGTGGCGCGTATGCAGTCCTACACCATTGGACAGGCGGCACGGTTGCTGGGCGTCAGTCCCGACACCGCGCGCCGCTGGGCGGACGCCGGCCGGGTCGCGACCCATCGCGACGACAGCGGTCGCCGCCTCATCGACGGCCGGGACCTGGCCGCCTTCTCCATCGAGGTCGCCCAGGGCGGCGGCGAGGACGACGCCTCCTACACGTCGGCGCGCAACGCCTTCCCGGGCATCGTCACCGCGGTCAAGCTCGGCGACGTCGCGGCCCAGGTCGAGATCCAGGCAGGCCCGCACAGGCTCGTCTCGCTGCTGACCCGGGAGGCCGTCGAGGAACTGGGGCTCGAAGTCGGCATGCAGGCCACCGCCCGCGTGAAGTCGACCAGCGTGCACATCGACCGCACCTGACCCCTTGCGCAACCAAGCGGCGTCGCCGGTCACCGGCGCGGCTCATCACCATCCCGCTCGGACGGCACCAAGCCCGCCATGTCCCCAAGGAGTCCCACCCTCATGTCCCGCACCTTCACCAGACGCCGCGCAGCCGCTGCCGTACTGACCGCCGCCCTCCTCGTCCCGCTTGCCGCCTGCGGCAACGACGACTCCAAGAAGGACGGTGGCGACGCAAAGGCGACCGAGTCCGCAGCCGGAGCTCCCAAGGCCGACCTGACGGTGCTGGCGGCCGCTTCCCTGACCGACGTCTTCAAGACCGCCGGCGCCGCGTACGAGAAGAAGCACCCGGGCACGAAGATCACGTTCTCCTTCGCCGGGTCGCAGGAGCTGGTCGCCCAGGTCAAGCAGGGTGCCCCGGCCGACGCGCTCGTCACCGCGGACACCAAGAGCATGGACAGCGTGAAGACGGACACCGGCACCCCGGCCGTCATCGCCAAGAACCGCCTCGTCATCGCCACCGTCGAGGGCAACCCGCACAAGGTCGACGAGCTCAAGGACCTCGCGGACACGAAGCTGAAGGTCGTACTCGCCGCCCCCGAGGTGCCGGCCGGCAAGTACAGCAAGAAGATCCTCGACGCCCAGAAGATCACGGTGAAGCCGGTCTCCCAGGAGCCGAACGTCCGGGCCGTGCTGAGCAAGGTCGAACTCGGCGAGGCCGACGCGGGTCTCGTCTACAAGACCGACGCGGAATCCGCCACGGACAAGGTCGACGCGGTCGAGATCCCGGACGCGCAGAACGCCATCGCCCAATACCCGGCCGCCACGCTGAAGCAGTCCAAGAACGCGGAAGCGGCCGCCGCGTTCGTCGCGTGGCTGTCCTCGCCCGAGGCGCAGAAGATCCTCCAGGACGCGGGCTTCCAGCAGCCGTAGTCCCGGCGACTGCCCTGAGGGGGCTGCCCGTTCCCGGGAAGCGGGCAGCCCTTCCCCGTCCGTCACCCGCGTCCCAGGGGTCCACCGATGAAACGAACCCGCCGTCGCGCACCGGGCCCCCGCACCCCGGTCACCCTGGCGATCCCCGCCCTGCTCGCGGTGGCGTTCCTGCTGCTGCCGCTGATCGGAATCCTGGTACGGACACCGTGGGGCGAACTCGCGGACCATCTCACGACCCCCGGGACCACCCAGGCGCTGCGGCTCTCCCTGCTGGTCTCGTTCTGGGCACTCGGCCTGTCGCTGGTCCTCGGCGTGCCGCTCGCGTGGCTGCTGGCGCGCGTTCCGTTCCCGGGCAAGGCGTTCGTCCGGTCCCTCGTACTGCTGCCGATGGTCCTGCCGCCCACCGTCGGCGGAGTCGCGCTGCTGCTCGCCTTCGGCCGGCGGGGTCTGCTCGGCCCCTGGCTGGAGGACACCTTCGGGATCACCCTGCCGTTCCACACCTCGGGCGCCGTCCTCGCCGCGACCTTCGTCGCGATGCCGTTCCTCGTCATCAGCCTCGAAGGCGCACTGGGCGGACTGCGCCCCCGCTACGAGGAGACCGCCGCGTCCCTGGGCGCCTCGCCGGTGCGGGTCTTCTTCACCGTCACCCTGCCCATGGTCGCCCCGGGCCTCGTCGCCGGCGCGGCCCTCACCTGGGCACGCGCGCTGGGCGAGTTCGGCGCCACCATCACGTTCGCCGGCAACCTCCCCGGCACCACACAGACGCTGCCCCTGCAGGTCTACCTGCTGCTCCAGGACGAGCCCGAGGCGGCGACATCGGTCTCCCTGCTGCTGCTCGCCATCGCGATGTTCGTCCTCATCGCGCTGCGCGGCCGCTGGGGCGTCACACCCGCCGCCCGCTCGCACGTACCCGTGCCCCCGGCGGACGAGGCCGAACCGGGTGTGACCCGGGCACCCGTCCCCGTCCCCGTCCACGTCCCCGAGCACACCGACACAGACGATGGCGTTGCGCAGGAGCGCTGGTCCCTGCACGCCGACGTCACCGGGTTCAACCGGCTCACGCTGGACGCCGAACCGGGCACCACCATCGCCGTCGTCGGTCCGAACGGCGCAGGCAAGACCACGCTGCTACGCGCACTCCTCGGCCTCACCCCGCGCGCCCACGCCGAACTCCGGCTCGGCGACGGCGACGTCACCGACCTGCCGCCGCACCGCCGCCACGTGGCCTGGGTCCCGCAGGACGGCGCCCTCTTCCCGCACATGAACGCCCTTGCCAACACCGCATACGGGCTGCGCGCTCACGGAATCCCGCGCGCCGAGGCCCGCCGCAGCGCCCAGGAGTGGCTGGACCGGCTCGGCGTCGGACACCTCGCGCACCGCAAACCGGCCCAGGTCTCCGGCGGTCAGGCACAGCGTGTCGCGCTCGCCCGCGCGCTGGCCGCACGACCGAGGCTCCTCCTGCTCGACGAGCCGCTCGCCGCACTGGACCAGACCACACGCGCCCATGTCCGGCACACCCTCCGCCGTCATCTCGACGGCTTCGGCGGCGTCTGCCTGATCGTCACCCACGACCCGGTCGAGGCCGTCGCGCTCGCCGACCGGGTCCTCGTCCTCGACGACGGACGTGCCCTGCAGGACGCCCCGCCCACCGAGGTGACCCGGCACCCCCGCTCACCCTGGGTCGCCCGGATGCTCGGCCGCAACGCCTGGCCCGGCACCGCCACCGCCGACGGCATCCAACTCGCCGGCGGCGGCACGCTCATCGTCGCCGACCCGCTCCCGGCCGGCACGAACGCCCTCGCGATCATCGCGCCGGAAGCCGTCGCCGTGCACCGCGACAAGCCCGCCGGCAGCCCCCGCAACGTCTGGCCCGGCACCGTACGCGAGATCACCGGCAGCGGAAGCCGGCTGCGCATCCTGATCACCTCCGACCAGGCCCCGGACCTCGTCGCCGAGATCACCCCGCATGCTCTCGCGGACCTCGGCCTCACCGACGGCGCTCCCGTCTGGACCAGCGTCAAGGCGACCGAGGCAACCGCGGTGGCCCTGTGAGCCGGTCCCGTCGGCAGCGACCCGGGCAGACGGTGACCAGCGGGGCCAGGACGCCCTGGCCACCACCGGTTGCGCGTTCCCGGTGGACCAACGCGGATCAGTAGCAGGTCAGTAGCAGATCAGTAGCAGATCAGTAGACGTCGCGAACGTACCGCTTGCCGGCGACGAGCTGCTTGACGTACAGAGCCGCTCCGTCCTCATCGAGGCCGCCGTGCGTGACGGCGATGTCGCGCAGCGCCCGGTCGACGTCCTTGGCCATCCGCGCGGCGTCGCCGCAGACGTAGAAGTGGGCGCCGTCCTGGAGCCAGGACCAGAGCTGGGGGCCGTGTTCGCGCATCCGGTCCTGGACATAGACCTTGGCGCGTTGATCGCGCGAGAAGGCGGTGTCGAGCCGGGTCAGAGTGCCCTCGGCGAGGAACGCGGTCAGTTCGTCCTCGTAGTAGAAGTCGGTGGCGCGGTGCTGTTCGCCGAAGAAGAGCCAGTTGGGGGCGCGGTGGCCGCGGGCGCGGCGCTCGTCGAGGAAGCCGATGAAGGGAGCCACCCCTGTCCCCGGGCCGACCATCACCATCGGGGTTCCCGGATCCGCCGGAGGCCGGAAGTGGGGGGAGCGCTGAACGAAGACCGGTACCGCGGCGCCGGGCACGGCGTCCGCGAGGAACGGCGAGCACACGCCCTTGCGGGGGCGGCCGTGGACGTTGTCGTACCGGACGACGGAGACCGTCAGCGACACCTCCTGGGGGTCGGTGAGCGGGCTGGACGATATCGAGTACAGGCGAGGCTGCAGGCGCCCCAGGACACCGGCCCACTCCTGAGCCGTGGCACGGACCGGGTGCTCGGCGATGACGTCGACGGCCTGGCGGCCCCAGGACCACCGCGCGAGCTCCCCCTTGTTGTCGGGGCGCAGCAGCTTCTTCAGATCACGGTCGCCGGTGCGCTCGGTGATGAATCCCAGGAGGGCGGGGGTGAGCTTGGTGATGTCCAGGTGGCGGTGCAGGGCGTCGGCCAGCCCGGCCTCGCCGATGCCGTCGATGCCGTCGATGCCGACAGGGGCGGAGGGGTCGAGTCCCGTGACGGCCAGCCATTCGGTCACGAGGTCGGGACAGTTGACGGGGTGCACGCCGAGTGCGTCGCCGGCCTCGTAGACGAGCGGAGTCCCGCTGTCCCGGGTGTCGAAGGTGAACCGTCGGACCTCCTTGCCCGCCCCCGGGAGGCTGAGGAGCCGGTTGCCGGTCAGACGGGCGGCGGCCGGGGCCGGCTTCGTCCTGCGGACGGGTGCGGCGGCCGGGGCGGGGGCCGCACCGGTCGCCGGCTGTCCGGTGAGTTCGGTGAGGACCTGCTCCAGCCAGGCGTGGGCAGAAGGCTCGTAGTCCGGTTCGCAGTCCGTGCGAGGGGCCAGCCGCACGGCCCCCAGTTCGTCCAGGCGCCGGTCCAGCCGGCGACCGTGGCCGCAGAAGTCGTCGTACGCGGAATCGCCGAAGGCGAGCACGGCATAGCGCCGGCCGTCCAGGCGCGGTGTGTCGGGCGCGGACAGGGCGTCCCAGAACCCGGAGCCGTTGTCGGGGGCGTCGCCGTCGCCGAACGTACTGGTGATCAGCAGCAGGTCGGCCGTGGCGGGCAGGGCGCGGGGGTCGGTGTCGGCCATGCCGACGAGCGCGGGACGGTGCCCGGCTGCGGAGAGCCGTTCGGCGGTGGCCGCGGCGAACTCCTCGGCGTTGCCGGTCTGCGAGGCCCACAGCACGACCACTTCACGGCCGGGGGAAATGGCTGGTGGCGTCGGTTCCTCTGCGGTCTGCGGGGCCCTGGAGTACATGCCGGCGAGCACACCGTTCACCCATCGCGCGTTCTCCTCGCCGAACGGCGCACCGGGCGGCAGCACGGGAACACCGGGCGCGCCCGATTCGAGCCCGGCGAGGAAGCCGACGAGGTACTGGCGTTCGTGCTCGGCGAGCACCGGCGGCGGCGTGCTCTCCAGCCCGAACACCCCTGCCGCGCCCGGGGTGACGGCGGACGGCACGACGACCGCCGGCTCCTCGGCGGGGGCGACGACGGGCACGGACGTCCCGGGGGCCGGAGCGGCGACCTTCGCCAGCGTCACCGCGCACACCTTGAACTCGGGCTGGAAGGAGATCGGATCCACGGCGTCGCTGGTCACAGCGTTGATGCTCAGGTACTCGCCGAACAGGTCGTTCCAGTGGAACGGCGCGAAACAGCAGCCCGGGCGCACCCGGTCGGTGACGACGGCGGGCAGCACGGCCCGGCCGCGCCGGGAGGCGACCTCCACCGAGTCGCCCTCCGCGATCCCCAGCCGCTCCGCGTCGTCAGGGTGGAGCTCGACGAAGGGCGCCGGGTTGAGCCTGTTGAGTTTGGGGACCTTTCCGGTCTTGGTGAGGGTGTGCCACTGGTGCTGGAGCCGGCCCGTGTTGAGGACGAACGGGTAGTCGTCGTCGGGCATTTCCGCGGCGGGGACGTGCGGGCGGGCGAAGAAGACCGCGCGTCCGCTCGCCGTCGGGAACACCGGCCCGCCGTCGTCGCCCAGGTAGCGGATGGGGTTGCGGTCCGGGCCGTCGGCGGTCGCGGCCGGCCACTGGACGGGCGTCTCGCGCAACCGCTCGTAGGTCACGCCCCGCAGGTCGTATCCGGTCTTCGGGTTCGCGGCGCGTTTGATCTCCTCGAAGACCTCCTCGGCGCTGTCGTAGGAGAAGGCGTGCTCGTAGCCCATCTCGCAGGCGACACGGGCGATGATCCGCCAGTCCGCGAGCGCCTCCCCCGGCGGGTCCACAGCAGGCCGGGCGAGGGTGAGGTTGCGCTCGCTGTTGATCAGCACGCCTTCGGTCTCGGTCCACAGGGCGCCGGGGAGCACGACGTCGGCGTAGGCGTTGGTCTCGGTCTCGGCGAACACGTCCTGGGTGATGACGAGTTCCGCCGCCTCCAGACCCTTGATGACCGTCTTGCGATTGGCCACCGAGGCGACCGGGTTCGTGCAGATGATCCAGCACGCCCTGATCTCGCCGTCCGCCATGCGCTGGAACATCTCGACGGTGCCCTTGCCGGATCCGTCCTTGCGTACGGTGCCGGGCTCCAGTTCCCACAGCTCCTCGACGAAGGCACGGTCCTCGTCCACGAGCACCGACCGCTGTCCGGGCAGGCCGGGCCCCATGTAGCCCATCTCGCGGCCGCCCATGGCGTTGGGCTGGCCGGTGAGCGAGAACGGGCCGCTGCCCGGGCGGCATATCGCGCCGGTCGCCAGATGCAGATTGATCAGTGCGTTGGTGTTCCAGGTGCCGTGGGTGGACTGGTTGAGCCCCATGGTCCAGCAGCTCATCCACTCCCCCGCCCCGCCGATCCACTCCGCCGCCCGGCGGATGTCGGCCTCCGGGATGCCGGTGATCCCGGCGACGGTCGAGGGCGGGTAGTCCGCGAGGAACTCCAAGATCCCCTCCCAGCCCTCGGTGCGCTCCGCGATGAAGCCGGGGTCCGTGTGGCCGTTCTCCACCAGCAGATGCAGCAGGCCGTTCAGCAGGGCCAGGTCGGTGCCCGGCCTGATCTGCAGAAAGAGGTCGGCCTTGTCGGCGGTGGCGGTGCGCCGCGGGTCGACGACGATCAGCCTGGCCCCGGCCTTCACCCGTTCCATCAGACGCAGGAACAGGATCGGGTGGCAGTCGGCCATGTTGGAGCCGATGACGAAGAAGACGTCCGCGTGCTCGAAGTCCTGGTACGAACCGGGCGGGCCGTCGGCGCCCAGGGACAGTTTGTAGCCGGTGCCGGCGCCGGCCATGCACAGCCGGGAGTTGGACTCGATCCGGTTGGTGCGGATGAAGCCCTTGGCCAGCTTGTTCGCCAGGTACTGCGCCTCCAGGCTCATCTGCCCGGAGACGTAGAACGCGACGGCGTCCGGGCCGTGCTCGTCGATGATCGCCCGCAGCCGCCCGGCCGTCCGCGTGATCGCCTCGTCCGCCCCGACGGGTACGGGCTCGGCGCCGCGCTCGGGCCGCGTCAGTGCGGTGGTCAGCCGGCCCGGGGCGGCGAGCATGTCCGCCGTCGTCGCGCCCTTGGTGCACAGTCGGCCGGAATTGGCGGGATGCGCCTTGTCCCCCGATGCCTTGAGGACCTTACGGCGGCCGTCCGGACCGGACGCGATGTCGAGCACCATCCCGCAGCCCACACCGCAGTACGAGCAGACCGTCCGCACCTGGGATACGGCCGTCGACGAGTCCTGTGGGGGCACCGGGTGGCCTCTCTGTCGATCGAGCGTGCCCTCGACGGTACGAAACACCCATTACGCCGGTGTGACCCCGGCCGATCATGCGCGGTAACGCTCGTCACACACCCGCTGGAGCAGCGCTGTGAGGGTCGGCAGAACCACGCGTGCGCCAGGGGGCGGGCCGATGCCGGCGAGCAACGACGACGGCTTGCCGACGCGCGCCGCCCTCCGGCCCGTGGTCAGCTCCGTCGGCTGCGCTGCTGGGGAGCGAGGAGTTGCTCCCGTAGGGCGTTGAGCTGGTGGGCGTGTTCGACTGCGGACGTCTCGTCCAGGGTGGTGAGGGCGAGGAGGAGGACGTCCGCCACAAGGAGGCCGGTCAGCGCCTCGTTGGTGTTCCCCGTGGGGGTGTCGGGGGCGAGGATGAGGGCGTCGACCCGGTCCTCGAACGCCTCGCTGAGTTCGTCGGTGACGAAGACGACCTTGGCTCCGACCGCGCGGGCCCGCTCCACGAGGAGAGTGAGCTCGGACAGCGGCCGTCCCGGCTGGAAGACGACCACCGCGTCGCCCTGGCCGAGCGAGAGCAGGGGGTCGGCGAGCGCGAAGCCGGTGGCGCCCACGAAGCGGGCCCGGCGGCCGATCCTGCCCAGCGCTCGGGCCAGGTGACGCGCGGCGAGTTCGCAGGCCACCGCGCCGTAGCAGAAGACCTCGCGGGCCTCGGCGAGCACCGTGACCGCACGTCCGAGGGACTTGGTCCCGGCGAGGCGCCGACTCTGGTCGATGCGTTCCTGAGCTTCGTCGAACACCTCGTGGCAGATTCTCTCCAGGTCCTTCCCGACGTGCGCGATGCGCTTCGCCAGCCGTACGTCGGGCGCCTCGGCGGCGGTGAAGTCGGCCGCCAGCTCCCGCTTGAGCGCGGGCAGCCCGGCGTACCCCAGACGTTGCAGGGCCCGTACGACGGTGGCGTTGCTCGTGCCGGCGGCGGATCCCAGCTCCTGGGCGCTGGCGAACATCACCTGCTCGGCCGGAGCGCTCACGAGGTACTGCGCGACGACGCGCTCGGAGGCGGACAGCTCGTCCCACAGGTCGCGGACGGTGGCCCTCAGCCGGGTGATGCCTCCAGGAGCGGCGCTCCCCGTTTCTGAAATCTCCATTACACCTCTTGACTCCATCGTTCTCAGCGTTACGCTCTGAACGTCGCGTTCCAGGAACATGAACTCCTGAAACGAATGTTACAGCACGCGTCCTGGCGAGGAGCCCCTCCATGAACAGCAGCCTTCCGGTCGTCGAGATCTCCGGGACTCCGTCCCAGAGGGGCCGGCAGTACGGAGAGGCCGTGGCCCCTCAACTGGGGGCCGCGCTGGCCTACTACGCCGAGGCGTTCGGTTTCTCCTCCGGCCTGACCTGGAGCCAGGTCACCGCCCGGGCGGCCCGATGGCTGGAGCCGGTACGCGACTTCGCGCCCGACCTCCTGGAGGAGATGCAGGGCATCGCTGACGGAGCCGGATTCGACCTGCTCGACGTCCTCGCGCTCAACGCCCGCGGCGAGGTCATCTACGACGAGTCCTTCACGCACATGCGGGAGGAAGAGGGGCCCGCCGAGGGCTGCACCTCCTTCGCCGCCTACGGCGACGCGAGCGGCGACGGCCACGTGTGGGCCGGGCAGAACTGGGACTGGCGGGCCGGTGTCGCCGGCACCGTGGTCATGCTCCGCGTCGTCCAGCCGCCCAAACCCACCGTGGTGATGCAGGTCGAAGCCGGTCAGATCGGGCGCCAGGGCGCCAACTCGGCCGGGATCGCCCTCAACGCCAACGGCCTCGGCGGACGCTTCAACGACGCCGTCGGACTTCCGCAGACCGTGATCCGGCGTCGCGTCCTCGACCAGTCCAGCATCACCGACGCGCTCAACGTGCTGTTCCGCACACGCGCGCACATCGCCAGCAACGCCCTACTGGCCTGCCGCGAGGGCTTCGCCGTCGACATCGAGGCCACGCCGGCCGGGCACGGCTGGCTCTATCCGACCGACGGCCTGCTGGTGCACGGCAACCACTACCAGGCGGGTGTCCCCGCCGCCCTGGCCGCCGACTACCGGCCGATCTCCCCCGACTCCCTCGTGCGCGTACCTCGCGCCGAGGACGGCCTGCGCCGACTGCGCGAGGCCACCGGTCCCGACGAGTCCCGCAAGCTGATCAAGCAGGCGTTCTCGGACCACCTCGGTTTCCCGGAGTCACTGTGCACCCACAGCGACCACCGGCAGCCTCCCGTCAAGCACTGGGAGACGCTCGTTTCCTCCTGCGTGGACCTCACCGCGGGCGACTACCACGTCACGGCCGGCACCCCTTGCGACCGCGACTACCAGCACCTCCCCTGGAACCTCTACGACGGCCCCCACGCCCCCAACTGACCGAGCCTCCGCCCCTGTTCTTCCGCCCAGGAGCACTGCCATGAACCTCAAGTCCTGTATCGCAGCCGCCGGCCTGGCCGCGGCCATGACCCTCACCGCCGCGTGCAGCGGCGCCACCACCGGCACGTCCGGCCGGGCCGGCGCGAACGCCGACGTCTCCGGCCTCAAGCTGACACCCACCACCGCCAAGGCCCGTGGCGAGGTGTCCACGGTGAACTGGCTGCTGGAGGACGAGCCCGAGTCCCTCGACCTCGACACCCAGGGCGGCAGCGCCGGCCGCACCGTCCTCACCAATGTCTGCGAGCGCCTCTACCAGCTCCAGCCCGACATGTCCGTGCGTCCCTTCCTCGCCGTGAAGGAGAGCAGACCCGACCCGAAGACGCTGGTCCTGACCCTGCGCGACGGCGTCACCTTCCACGACGGCTCCCCGATGACCGCCGACGACGTCCTCCACAGCCTGCGGCGCCACGCCCAGCCCGAGATGGAGCAGTCGGACGAGTTCCAGAACGTCTCGAAGATGGCGAAGACCGGCCCGCGCCAGATCACCATCTCCTTCAAGCAGCCCGACGCCCTGTTCACCAAGGCCCTCGCCGGTGACGCCGGCCTCGTCCAGCAGCGCGAGCGGGTCGAGAAGGCCGGCAAGGAGTTCGGCACCCCCGGGGAGGGCGACGCCTGCTCCGGCCCGTACGAGCTGACCAGCTGGAAGTCCGGCGACTCGATCACCCTCACCCGGGCCCCGCACTACTGGGGCAGGAAGCCGCTGACGAACAAGGTCGTCTTCCGCTGGGCCTCCGACAGCGCGCTGGTCAACGCGCTCACCACCAAGGCCGCCGACGGCACCTACGCCGACTCCATCAACACCGCGGCCGCCCTGCACGGCAAGCCCGGACTGGACGAGCACTTCGGACCGAGCACCGCCACCCTCGCCCTGATCCCCACCGAACGGGGCGGCCTCGCCGACCCGGACATCCGCAGGGCACTCTCCCTCGCCCTCGACCGCGAGGGCATCGCCAAGTCGGGCTACGGCGGACTCGTCGAGCCCTGGGCGGCCCCCGTCGGCTCCGGCTCCTGGGGCTACGCGAAGGACGTCTTCACCGCCGCCCAGAAGAAGCTCACCGAGGCACCCGCCAAGCCGAGCGCTGACGACATCGCCAGGGCCAAGGAACTCGTCAAGGCCGCCGAGGCGGCACCCGACGGTCCCGTCGTGATCGGCACCGACAGCACCCAGGGCCGCCTCGTGATCGCCAACGCCGTGCGCGCCGCCCTGACCCGGATCGGACTCAAGGCCCAGATCAAGACCGTACCGACGGCCGAGTACGGAGAGTTCTACGGGGACAAGTCCGCACGGGCCGACATCGACGTCCTGGTCGCCGACTGGTACATCTCCAAGAGCGATCCCATCGGCTTCTACGACAACGCCCTGTCCGGCAGTTCCGACAACTGGGTCGGCTTCCGCAGCGCCGACTACGACCGCAAGGTCGAGGAGGCCAGGACCACCCTGGACGACGAGAAGCGTGCCGCCCTCGTCGTGGACGTCCAGCAGCAATTCAGCGCCGCCAAGGTGTGGATTCCCATCGCCCAGCAGCCCACCGCCCTGGTGATCAGCGACAAACTGACCGGTCCGCCCGCGTCGATGGCGTACCTCTACTACCCCTGGGCCGCCGAGCTGGGTGCGAAGAAAGGCTGACCAACCATGATCGTCGCCCTCGGACGACGGCTCGCGGGGATCGTGGCCACGCTCCTCGCCTCCTCCTTCGTGATCTTCGCCGCCGTATACGCGGCTCCGGGTGATCCGGCCGTCTTCCTGGCGGGGGGCCGCGACAAACTCACCCCCGAGCGGCTGGCCGAGGTCCGGGCGCAGTACCACCTGGACGAGCCGCTGATCGTGCAGTACGGCCGGTGGCTCTGGGACTGCCTGCACTTCGACCTGGGCCGCTCCCTGAAGTACAGCGACCAGGTCTCCGACCTGCTGGCCTCCCGGCTGCCCACGACCCTCGCGCTGGTCGGCTACGCCACGGTGCTGTTCGTGGTGCTGGGCGTGGGAGCCGGAGTGCTGGCGGCGATCCGCCGCGGCACCTGGGTCGACTCGGCCGTGGTGGGCGGTACGACCCTCGCCGCGTCCGTCCCGTCCTTCGTCGGCGGTATCGCGCTGGTCGCCCTGTTCGGGGTGCGGCTCGGCTGGTTCCCGGTGACGGGTGGCGGCAGCGGGCTCACCGGCACCCTCCACCACCTCACCCTGCCCGCCGTCGCGATGGCGCTCGGCGCGCTCGCCGTCGTCAGCCGCGTCACCCGCCAGGCCATGGTCGACGCCGGCACCGCCGACCACGTGGCGGTGGCCCGCGCCGCCGGACTGCCCGAGGCTCACATCATCCGCCGGCACGTCCTGCGCAACGCCCTCGGCCCCATCGCCACCATGTGCGGGCTGGTCACCGCGGGCATGCTCGCCGGAACCGTCGCGGTCGAGACCGTCTTCGGGCTCAGCGGCATCGGCTCCCTGCTCGTCGGCGCCATCAACAGCCACGACTTCCCGGTCGCCCAGGCGGTCCTGCTGCTGATGGTCACCGCCTACATCGTCGTCACCAGCCTCGTCGACCTCGTCCATCCCGTGCTCGACCCCCGTCTCAAGGCCGTGAGGAGCCCCGCATGACCGCCGTCCCCGTCGGCGTCCTCCCGACCGGCGGCCCCCGGGGCCGCCGCCCGTGGGGCGTGCTCCTGGCAGCGGCCTTCCTCGGCTTCGTGGTGCTCGCCGCCACGCTCGCCCCGCTGCTCGCACCCTACGCACCCGACGCCATCGACCTGTCGGCCTCCCTGGCCGGCACCACCGGCGACCACCTCCTCGGCACCGACGCCTCCGGACAGGACCTGCTCTCCCGGGTGCTGTACGGCGCCCGCACCAGTCTCGTCGCGCCCCTGCTGCTGCTCCTGCTGGCAGGCGTCCTCGGCGTCACCCTCGGCACGCTGGCCGCGTGGCGCGGCGGCTGGGTGGACGCCCTGGTGTCCCGGATCACCGACGTCATGTACGCCTTCCCGGGACTGCTCTTCGTCGTGCTGATCATCGCCGTGTTCGGCGCCGGGATCACCACGTCGGTGATCGCGCTCGGTCTGGCCTTCGCCCCGACGATCGCCAAGTACACCCGCAGCGTGGCCCTGGCCGAACGGTCCAAGCCGTACGTCGACGCCTACATCGTCCAGGGCATGAGCGGACCGCGCGTCTGCGTCGCCCATCTCGTGCCCAATCTCGCCCGCTCGATCGTCGGTTACCTCGTCGTGCTGTTCGGTGAAGCCCTGATGAGCCTCGCGACCCTCAGCTATCTCGGCTTCGGCGCCCAGCCGCCCAGCTCCGACTGGGGCCTGATGGTGCAGGAGGGGCAGGCCGCGATCGTCCAGGGCGCCCTGTTGCCCGCGCTCGTGCCGGGTACCGCCATCGCCGCCGTCGTGGTGGCCTTCAACCTGGTCGGCGTCCATGCCGCGGACCGGCTCGGCGCCAGGAGGTAGCGCACCATGCTGCTCGACATCGAGAACCTGACCCTGCACCTGCCCGGCGCCGCCCGGCCCCTCCTCGCGGACGTATCCCTGCGGGTCCGCGGCGGGGAGATAGTCGGCCTGGTGGGCGAGTCCGGCTCCGGCAAGTCCACCACCGCCAAGGCCGTCCTGCGCATCCTGCCCGACCACGGGCGGGCGCACGGCCGCGTGACGGTCGACGACGGGGACGTCCTGACCCTGTCCCATACACGGTTGCGCGAGCACCGCGCCCGCACGGTGGCGATGGTCCACCAGGACCCCCGCTCGGCCCTCAATCCCGTACGCCGCATCGGCGACTTCCTCGTCGAACGACTGCTGCACACGGGCGTGCCGGACAAGCGAGCCGCGCGCCGCCGGGCCGTCGAACTTCTCGGCGCCGTCGGCCTGTCCGACCCCGAGCGCCGGATCCGGCAGTATCCGCACGAGATGTCCGGCGGCATGCTGCAACGGGTCGTCATCGCCGGCGCCCTGGCCGCCGAACCCCGGCTGGTGCTCGCCGACGAATCCACCAGCGCCCTCGACGTCACCACCCAGGCCGACATCCTTGCCCTGCTGCGCCGGCTGCGCGACGAACGCGGACTGGGCCTGCTCTTCATCACCCACGACCTGCACCTCGCCGCCGCCTACTGCGACCGCGTCTACGTCATGTACGCGGGCCGTGTCGTCGAGGAACAGCAGGCGGACCGCCTCTTCACGCATGCCCGGCACCCGTACACGCGTGGCCTGCTGGCGTGTTCGCCGGAGCTCGGCGACACCACACGTGTGCTGCGGCCGATCCCCGGACGCCCGCCCTCCCTCGCCGAGAGCTTCCCGGGCTGTCCGTTCTCGTCGCGCTGCCCCCACAGCGAGCCCGCCTGCGAAACCTGGCAGCCGGAGCCGGCCCCCGTCACGGGCGGCGGCACGGCGGCCTGCCGGCGCCTGGCCGAACTACCGGACCTGCCCGGCCTGCCCGACCCGTCCGATCCCGTACCAGCGTCCGGTCCCGTACGGCCCACGGGTCCCGTACCACCGTCCGGTCCCATACGCCCGACGGGTCCGGTACCACCGTCCGGTCCCGTACCACCGTCCGGTCCCGTAGTACGACCGTCAGCACCGGCCGGTCCAGCCGCCCGGGGCGCGAGGAGCACCCAGTGAACGCCACCGACCAGTTCCCGCCGCCCGAAGCGCCCCTGCTCGTGGTGGACGCGTTGACCAAGACCTTCCGTCTGCCCGGGGGCGAGCGCCTGACCGCCGCGGACCGTGTGTCCTTCGCTCTCCCCCGCGGCGGATCCATCGGCATCGTGGGGGAATCCGGCTCCGGCAAGAGCACCGTCGCACGCATGCTCGTCGGTCTGACGCGGCCCGACACGGGCACGGTCACCGTGCACGGCAAGGACCGCGCCGCCCGCCGGGGCCTGTGGTACCGGCATGCACGACTGACGAGGGCGCGCGAGATGCAGATGGTGTTCCAGGACCCGTATCTCTCCCTGGACCCCCGGCTGACGGCACGCCGGTGCCTGCGCACGGCCCTGCGCCTGCACGGGCACAGCCAGGTGGAAGGCCGCGTCACGGCGCTGCTCGACCAGGTCGGTCTGGGCAGCCGGGAGGCGGACGCCCGGCCCCACGAACTGTCGGGAGGTCAGCGCCAGCGCCTCGGCATCGCCCGCGCGCTCGCCCTCGACCCGCAGATCCTCGTGCTGGACGAGGCGGTGGCGGCCCTCGACGTGTCGGTCCAGGCCCAGATCCTCCACCTACTCGGCGAGATCAGGCAGGACACCGGCGTCTCCCTGGTCTTCGTCAGCCACGATCTGGCAGTGGTGGAGCACATCACGGACGAGACCCTGGTGATGCGCCGGGGCAAGGTCGTCGAACAGGGCCCGACACGCGCGGTGCTCAGCGCCCCGCAGGATCCGTACACCCAGCTGCTCCTCGCGTCCGTGCCACGCCAGGGCTGGGATCCGGCGAACGTGGGAACAGTCGGAACAGTCGGAACAGTCGGGACCAAGACCGCGGCGCCCTTGGGATGACGGACCGAGACGCTCGCTCCGGCCGCACGCCCGGCAGCTCCCGAAGCGGAACTCAGCCATGACGGGGCGCTGGGGTGTCACGAGCCGGTGGTCGCCGTGGCGTGGACCTTGAGGCGGCGGATGCTGACGGACTCCCAGGAGCGTTCGGCGTCGTCGGACACGTCTCTGATCACTTCGATGAGGCCGTACCGGTCGAAGAGCCGGTTGAGAACGACCTCCGTCTCGAGCCGGGCCAGCGGAGCGCCGAGACAGAAGTGGATGCCGTGCCCGAAGCTGAGATGACGGTTGGGTCTGCGGCGGAAGTCGAAGCGGTCGGGATCGGCGAAGCGTTCGCGATCGCGGTTCGCCGACGCGAGCCACGGAACGACCAGGGCGTCGCGGGCGATACGCCGGCCGCCCAGCCACACCTCGCGGGTCGCCCGCCGCGTCACGCGCGGAAAGGACGGCCGGTAGCGCAGGACCTCCTCGATCGCGACGGGCAGCGCCGAGCGGTCCGCACGCAGCGCGGCTGCCGCCTCGGGGTGCTCGTCCAGCGTCATCACGGCATTCGTGAGCAGGGCCGACGTCGTGAAGTGCCCGGCGAGCAGCAGCAGGGCGACGATGCCGAGCACCTGGTCGTCGTCGAGCTGCCGACCGTCGTCCTTGGCCCTCACCAGGGCGCTGACGAGGTCGTCCTGGGGACGGGCACGCCGCTCGCCCATGTGCGCCAGCAGGTAGGAGTTCATTTCCCTCAGTACGGGGCCGAGCGTGTCGACCCCGGCCCTGTCCGGCCGTACGACCGGTCCCTCGCTCTGGTCGAGCAGGGCGTCCGCCCACTGGCGGAACATGGCCCGGTCCTGCGCGGGGATGCCGAGCAGCTCGGCGATCACGATGACCGGCAGGGGAACGGCCAGAGCCTCCACGATGTCGAACCGTTCGGCTTCGCCCAGCCCGTCCAGCAGATCGTCGGTGGCGGCGGCTATGCGCGGCGCGAGCCCCGCGACCCGGCGCGGCGTGAACGCCTGGGTCACCAGCCCTCTGAGTCTGCGGTGCCGGGGCGGATCCGTGATCAGGAAGTTGCCCTGTGCATAGCGCTCGAAGTCCGGCTGGCCCGGGAAGACACCGTCGAAGTCGGAGGAGAACGTCTCGGGATCCGACAGGACGCGCTCGACCTCCGCATGCCCGAACACCTGCCAGGACCGGAGCCGCTCGTCGTAGTGGACGGAGCCGGTCTCACGATGGTGCCGCATCCAGGCCAGCAGGGATCGCAGGGTGGGCTCACGCGACGTGTCCGCGACGGCCATCGGCTCAGTCGTCCAGAGCGGCGGCGGGCGGGGTGTCGCTCCTGGGTGACGCGGCGGGCCCGAGCAGGACGGGCAGGCGGCGACGGCCGTTGAGGGTGACCACCACACGGCGGCGCAGCACGTCCCGGTCGGCGGCGAGTCGCAGCTCGGGGCGGCGCCTGATCAGGGTGGCGACGGCCACTTCGGTCTCCACCCGGGCCAGCGCGGCGCCCGTGCACCGGTGCCGGCCGCGGCCGAAGGCGAGGTGCCCCGCGTTGTCGTCCCGGTCCGGATCGAGGGTGTCGGCCTCGGCGAACCTGGCCGGGTCACGGTTGGCGGCCGCGAGGGACACGATCACCAGGCTGCCGGCCGGTATGCGCCGGTCTCCCATCTCGATGTCCTCGGCGGCGAATCGCCACACCCCCATCCGCGCCGAGCCGTCGAACCGCAGGAACTCCTCGACGGCGGACGGCACGCGCCCGGGGTCTTCACGCAGGGCGGCCATGAGACCGGGCCGTTCCAGCAGGCCCTCCACCATGTTGCCGATGAACGCGCCCGTGGTGTCGAAGCCCGCCACGAAGAGGTGGAACAGGACGGTCACGACGTCCTCGTCGGAGATGTCGTTCTTCACCGCCAGCTCCACCACCTCCGCCATCAGGTCGTGATGAGGGGTGCTTCTGCGGTCCGCCACGTACGTGGCCAGCAGTTCGAAGGCCCGCATCGCCGAGGCCCGCAGCGCGTCCGTGTCGTGGTCGTCGTCGATCGACACGGTGTGGCGTACGAAGTCGAGGTGGACGGGGCGGTCGGACTCCGGCACCCCGACGATCTCGCACATCACGTTCACCGACAGCGGTACGGCGAACTGCCCCAGCAGATCCACCGGTTCGTCCGCCGGCAGCCGGTCGAGAAGGGAGTCGACCGTTCGTTGCACGAGCGGCCGCAGCTCCTCGGCGCGCCGTGCCGTGAACGCGCCGGCGACCGCACTGTGGTAGCCCTCGTGCTCGGGCGAGTCCGCGCTGGAGAGGTTCCGTCCGTACGCGGAGATCATGTCGCCGGCGGGCGAGTTCCAGTCGAGGTTCTGCCAGGCCTCCGGGAATCGCCGGGTGTCGTGGACCAGGCGCTGGTCGGCCAGCGCCGACCTGACGTGGTCGTCCCGCGTGAGCATCCATGCGCTCAGGCCGTTGGGCAGCCGCACCTCGGCGACCGGCCGGTGTTCCCGGAACCAGGCGAGGACCGCGTGCGGGGCGTCCAGGAAGGCGTCGTCGAACGGCGCTTCGGGGTCCGAGGGGCGCAGGAGTGCGGGCCCCGCGCTGTCCGTGCTCGTCATGGTGACCGCCTTTCTGCGGAGCCACGAGGTCCGTGGAGCTCCGGGAGGTGGATGGGAGTCAGAACATCGCGATCTCGTGGTGGAGGCCGGCCGCGCGGGACCGGCCGACCAGGATCTGGATCACCGGGTCCAGATGCTGGTCCGCGAGGCCGAGTACGTGCAGCAGCCGGTCCGGGTCGAAGCCGCAGTGGGCCTGGCAGGCCAGTGAGTCGGCCGCCGCCGACAGGTAGCAGCGCTGCACGGCCAGGCCCGCTTCCATGCCCTGGATGCGCAGCCACCGGTCGCCGTAGTGCGGCAGTGCGGCCTCGTGGTCGGTGAGGACCGTCAGGGCCAGCGGACTGTGCGTGATGTCGAACACCGCGCTGGTCAGTGCCCGTTGGAGGGCGGGACGCACGTCTTCGGCGGTGAGCAGGCCCAGCCGGCGCCCCTCTTCGGTGACGAGGTAGACACCCGCGTCCAGGCCCTCGACCGCGCCGATCGCGGCGACGAACGCCGTCTGGGAGAAGGGTGTTGGGCCGGGAAGGTCGGACGCGTACGAGGCGTGCGCCCGCTGCAGCAGGCGGGCCAGTTCGGCACGGTTCAGGGAGCCGGGCCCGGCGAACCCCATGGACGTGCGCCTGGCCGTCCAGGTGTCGGGCCGGCGCGGTGGCACGGGCAGGGCGGTCCAGGTCTCGATGCCCGCGGCCAGCCGGGGCAGCAGCGGGGGCAGGACGACACCGGGGCGGGAGGTCTCCGCACGCGCGGCGTCCTCCAGGGGGTCGCCGACGGTCCCCTCGTCCCGGTGTTCCTCGGGCGCCGCGAACGCGTCGGGGGCCTCGGTCAGTACGGCGTAGCCGCGTGTGCGGTGGCTGTCGAGGCCGAGGCGACGGTCCAGGGCGTCGTCCGAGAACCAGTAGCGGACCTGGAGTTCCCGGCCGTCGGCCTCGGCGACGGCCAGCGCCTGACCGATCATGACCCCGGCGTCCAGGCATTGCAGCCGGTAGGCGAACTCCCCGTACTTGAAGCGGGTCCGCCAGGGTGTCACGGCGACCACCAGCGCGCTCGGGTCCTCGGCGGCCCGGGCTCCCCGCACGGTGGGGGGCACGGCCAGCGCGTGGTGCAGCGGCTCGTAGCGGCCCGCGGGTATCCGTGGAAGAAGGTCCCCGGGCAGCACGTGCAGTTCGACGGGGTAGCGCTGCCCGGCGGAGGAGACCACCCGGTGGACCGGACCCAGGAATCGGTTCGTGCCGCACGCGATCCCTGCCTCCCAGCGAAGCCGCGAGACTCCGGCGGTACGGCGCAGGACCGACGCCAGCCGCGCCGGGCCCGGCTCGTCGGGGCCGCCGTCCGCCGCGCGGGCCGTGCCCGTCGGCAGGGTGAGCAACGCGCGCCGGTCGCGGTCGGGGCGCTCCGCGGGCAGCCGCGACCAGTCGACGTCCTGCGGAATCCGCGCCCCGGTGCGGTTGTCGCGTGCGTAGCGCAGTGCGGCGGAGCCGGCACTGCCCCTGGCCAAGTCCCGTGCGCCGGGGCCGAGATAGGGCCTCGCGTCCGCGTACCCCTCGACGAGGTCCGCGACGAGGTGACAGAGGGCGAGCCGCTGGGCCGGTACGACACCGAGCCGTGTCATGTGCAGATAGCCCCAGTTCACCAGCACACGATGCAGCCGCAGGACGGGGTCCTGGGCGGCGGCCACCGTCCAGCGCGGGTCGCGTTGCAGGGCGCGGTGGAACTCACTGTGCCGCAGTACGTCGTCGTCCCAGGTCGTTTCGCCGTGCCGGCCGGCGAGCGGCAGCCGCAGCTCCTGTGCGGCCAGGAGCTCTCTGGCGTCGGGCACGAGGTCCTCGATCCCGTCGAGGAACGCTGCCAGGCCGGGCGGTTGCGGGCCCGCATCGTCGCCTCCCGTACTCAGCAGCCGCTCGGCGAGCGGTCGCAGGACCGGGATCCACCGACTGCTGAACTGCTGCAGTCGGTTCCGCAGTTCGTCGGGGCGAGGGGATTCCATGACGGCTCCCTCCGCGTGCGAGCGGTACGACATCCCCCCGAGCCGCAGCTCCCCGGGGAAGCGCGATGCGATACGAAGCATGAGGGTGACGGCGGCGCGTGCACGGTATCCGCCGCCGGCCGTTGCGGGTGCGTCCGCGAGGGTGCGCAGGGCGGTGCGGGTGGACAGATGGTGGAAGCGGTCGAACAGCCCGACGGCGGCGGGACCGCCCAGGACCGCCGAGCGGTCCTGGTGTTCCACGGCCAGCAGGGAATTGTCCGGCTGCGGCGGCAGTTGGTCGGTGACCGCCTCGCGCAGCGCCAGATCCGGGGGCGAGGGCGCTGCGGGGGCGCGGTGGCCGTCCGGGGCCGCGGCGAGGTGGTCGAGGCAGCGGGCCCGCAGCTCCCGGGCCACCTGGTCCGCCCGCTCCTTCTCGACCAGCAGGGCGACCCGGATGTTGGGGCCGCCCTGCCATTCCCGGAAGAACTGCTGGAGGCGGCAGTGGCGGGCGCTGTCCCGGAACAGGGGTGCCAGCAGACCGGTGAGCAGTCCGTCGGGGTCCCCGCGATGGTAGAGGCGGTGGTCCAGCCATACGGCGGGATCGGTCGAGTCGGTCATCCACGGTCCTTCGCGGTGAGAGCCAGGGCGGTCCAGGCCACAGCCGCCTCCTCGAGCAGGTTCAGTCCGAGGCGGTTGCAGTGGGTGTGCCAGGCGTGCAGCAGGGGGCGCGCCGAGCCGTGGGGCCCGTCGACAGCGAGGCACTGTTCGCCCAGGCAGGTGCTCCACCGGGACGGGGGCGGCCAGGGCGCGGCGAGCGCGAGCCGACTGCGGCGCCGTACCTCGTCGGCTTCGGCGCCGGCCAGTCGGTGCGCCCATTCCTCGACGGCGTCGGTGAGCGGGGGGCCTCCCGGCCGTGCGGGCGCCCCGAGGATGCTGCGCAGGGTGTTCACGGCGTGCCGCAGCCTGGCCGGCCGGCCCCGGCTCTGGTGCAGTCGCAGGGCGACCGTGCTGGAGGTGGTCAGGAACGACAGTGTCCGCGGCTGGTCCGTGCACTCCGGAGCGTCCGGCATCCACGCGCCGGAGAAGGGTTCGACCCGGACGGTGCGGGACGGCAGCAGCGGTGCGGCAAGGCGGCCGGTCGTCTCCCGGCTGAGCACCCAGGCGACCGACTCCGCGTACTCGGCCTCGCTGAGCTCTTCGCGTTCCGGGTTCTGTTCGGTCCAGTGCTCTGCAGCCGCGCACAGCAGTTCCCGCGCGCGGGTGCGCTGCCCGGCCGACGAGCACAGAGCCCGGAGCCGTACGTGTGGTCCGCCCTCCCAGTAGCGCAGGAAGAACCATGCGCGGGCGCCGACCGCGGCGGCCACCGTGTGCAGGTGTCCGGCCAGGACGGCGAGGTGGTCGTCGAGATCGCTGTGCGCGTACACGTGGACCGACAGCCATACCGGCGCGGCGACGGATTCGACGGGCATCTCAGGCATCTCAGGCATCCACCTCCCAGACGACTTCGGCGGGCCATCCGGTGCCGTGTGCGTCAGGAGGGAGATGCGAGGTGTCCGGCAGAACCTCCTGGAAGAGGAGCCGCCGTGCCGTGCGGCGCGTCATCCGTTCGAGCTGGAGGATCCCGAGGGGCGAGGCGAGGTCGAGGGGCATCGGCTTGCGGTGCTTGTCCGCCGCGGAGCCGTTGGCGGCGCGCACGAACGACCACTGGGGTATGGCCGAGGCGCGCCGCCACGCGTCGACCCGTACCGCATGTCCCAGCAGGCTCTCCCCGGCGGCGCGCCGCGGCACCTGGTCCGACTCGGCGATGACGGTACGGCGCATCAGCACCACATCACCGAGCTCCACTCTCGGCACGATGCGGCAGCCCGCCTCGGTCAGCCGTCCTGCGGGGGCGACGACGGGCTGCACGCGGTGCTCGGGCGGTGGCCCGAACATGCGCAACAGCAGCCGCAGCACCGGCGGATGGTGGAAGTCGGCCATGCGTCCACGGGGGACGACGCGCAGCTTCCGGCCCCGGTGGGTGAGTTGCAGGCGGCCGTCTCCGGCCACGACGCAGCAGTCCCGCGCGTCCAGCCGGTCCCCGCGGGAGGACGTTCCCTGACAGATCATCAGCTGGGGGAGTGCGCCCATGGCGCGGAGGTTGACGTTGCTGTCGGCGACCGCGGCCAGCTCCACGTCGAGCAGGCCGGGCAGCGGGGCCGGCGGGCCGCCGGGCCAGGCGGCGCGCTCCTCCTCTGCCGCGCCGAGGCGGGCGAGGATGCGCTGGAGGTGGGCGCCCGCCCGCCCGGAGCCGTCCTCCACCGAATTGACGACGAACATCGGACGACCGCCCAGCCGCACCGGATGACCGTAGAAGCCGAGTCGGGTCGTGAGGCTCTCCGGGTGGGGCGGAGCGAGTGGCAGGGAGTCGATCCGGATCACGTCGTCGTCGACCGGTGACTCCGACAGCAGCCGCCGCAGTGACCGCAGACCCGGATCCGTTGCGGGCGGCAGCCGGAAGTCCCCGCTCCACAGCTCGTCGACGCCGCGGGCACGGACCAGCTCGTGCAGCGCGACGGGCAGTGGAACGGGGCGATGCGCGCCGAAGACGGCGACGAGATGGTCTTCCACGCGGGCGCGCGCCGTGGCCCAGGGGTCGCCATGGCCGATCCAGGTCGCGACGGAGTGCAGAGAGGATTCCAGGGGCAGCCAGTCCTCCTCGTTCAGTGCGAGCCGCCCGTCGCGCAGCACGGTGTCGGCGAAGACCGGCGCACCTTGCTCCAGAGCCGCCGGCGGCCAGGAGAGCCGACTGCTCAACGAGCGCAGGGTGTCCGCCAGTTGCGGGAGGACCTCCGCCGCGGAGTCCGGGTGCGCACAGGCCTCGGCGGCGTCCGCCACGTCGAGCAGGATCGTGGCGGCCTCCGCCGTCGTGCCGGTGCGTCGCGCCGCCGTGCGCAGCGGGTCCGGGTCCTGGACGGAGGTCTCGTCGGCGGGCACCAGCAGTCCCGCACCGGTGAGGCGCGCGAGGGTCCGGCCCGTCTCCGCCGGGTCCCGTGCGGTGGCGTCCGCGAGGATCCGAACGGCGGCATCCCGGGTCCTGCCTCCGTCCGGCCAGTGGGCGAGCAGACCCCGGAGCGCATCGTCGAGGCGGATACGGCGGACCGCGTCGCAGGCCGGGGCGATGACGTAGAGGGCACCGTTCGCGGATGCCGCACTGGGGTTGACCACCAGCCGTGTGCCGGGAGCCAGTTGACTCAGCAGGGTCAGGGCGATGAAGGCGTTGAGCTCGGTGTGGTGGGCACGCTTGCGTACGTCTCCCTCCCACCGGTCGGGGCCGGGGTGGAAGACGCCGCGGGCCCACGCGCTCAACGTGCCGCGCGGAGTGGTCTTGAGCGAGGCCCGGGTCGCGAACGCATAGGCACTGAGCGCGGTGTCCAGGTCGGGGCGGGCTCCGCGGTCGAGGGCGGCCACGGCCTGCTGGAGCGCGGTGGCCAGTGGTGAGGCCGACCGGGTCAGTTCCCGGACGACGGGCGGGAGGCTCGCCGCACGGACCGCGGCGGCACCGGTACGGTCCAGCTCCGCGCTCCAGACGCGTTCGGCCCGGTCCGTCGTGTGCTCGGCCGCTTCCTGCAACCGGCTCCAGCGGCGCACGGCCTCCTCCGCCTCGGGAGGCAGCAGGGACACGAGCTTGGCCGCCAGCCGGCGGGCTCGTGGTGCGCGCCCGGCGTGGATCGAGCGGCGCAGTTCGAGGACGGCGCCGCGGTCACGGCCGGGTGGCAGCGCTCCGACCACGCCGTGCAGCACGTCGGAACAGCGTTCCGCCTGAAGACGCGCCGTTTCGCGTGCGGTCCGGCAGCGCTCCAGTGCCGCCGTCGAGCGCGGCGAGCGCAGAGCGACCACGGCGTCCGGCGGGAATGCGGGCACGCGGACCACGAAGGGCGCGCTTCTCATCTCGCTCACAGGCCTCCGTCCAGAGCGAACCGGTACCGTGCCGAGGGGCGGCGACGGCTCAGCAGAACGGCGAAGGGGGCGATCCAGGGCCCGGCGCCGCACAGTTCGCGCAGGGGACCGGTCAGGAAGCCGTTGTGGATCCTGGCGACCAGTCCTTCCGCGCTCGCCGCCATCAGCAGCCGTTGCGCGGCTTCCCCCGTACGCAGATGCAGCTCGACATAGGCGCGTGCGCCGTGGTGGCGGAGCCACTGCGCAAGGTCCACCGCGACGAACACGGTCGCGGGGGCGAGGTGCCCGTTGGTCGACGCGACCATCTGGCAGCGCCGCAGGAACGGCACGGTCTCGGCGCCCGCGAGCAGGCGCCGTACGGATCGCGGACCGGCCGGGTCCGGGGCGTCGTACCGGAAGAGACCGTGCTCCTCCCCCGTCACCTTCAGCGCGGCGGTGACCAGCGACAGTGCGGGCCCGCCGTGCCAGAGGTCCGGGAACGCGGTGCCGAGGGCTGCCGAGCGCAGCCGGTCCAGCGTGCCGCGGCCGAGGGGCTGCGGCGAGGGGATGAAGCCGGGGTCGCCGGAATCGCGCGCGGCACGCAGTCGCCGCCAGGGCGCGCGTACCGGCATGTGGTCCTGGAACCCACTCGGTTGGACCGTCGCTCCGACCGTCGCGCCGTCCGTCGCAGCGTCCGTCGCGGCGTCCGCGGGACGGGGGGCCGGCCGGGTGCCGGTCACGGAGTGCGCGACCGGCCGGGTGCCGGCGAATGCCTCGTGGGCGGCCGCCGACAGCGTGCCCAGATCCGCCAGTGGCGGGCAGCTGCGGTGGACGGCGGCGGCGCGGACGTCCGCCGCCGGAAACACCACTGCGGTCCGGGGTCCGGACACCCGGATCGCGGCCGTGGCGCACTCGTGCTGTCCGTCCAGGCCCAGCAGCCGGTCCAGCTCGTGCGGCGTACGGGTGCGGTCGGCCTCCACCCGCAGGCCCAGCGCGCGGGCGGCGAGGAGCAGGGCACCCAGCAGCAGACCCGTTTCCTGGCAGACGAGCCGGTACGCGTAGTCGCCGTAGTGCGCCCCGGTCGCACCCGTCTCCGCGGTCACGGCGCACTCGATCCGGGTCCACCGGGCGTGCCGGAACGGTACCGGGCTGCGCAGGTGGTGGTGCTCGGGGTGGTAGCGGGCGATGTCCGGCTCCTGGTCCTCCCGGTCCCAGCCGATGATCCGGACCGAGCACGGGAAGACGCAGCGGGCGGACGGCGCGATCCGGTGGTGGCGCCAGGCCGACTGCGGCCCGAACTCCACGGACGAGACGCCGGCGCCGAGCGAGAGGAGCCCGGCGAGCGCATGCCGGTCGAGCGGCATGCCGGTCTCGGGTGGTCGCGGTCCGGGCCGCGCGCCGGACGGCCTTGCCCCCGCCCGGTACGGCCCCGCCGCGGACCAGTCCACCACCGGGTCGGACGCCGGACGCGGCAACGGCCGTATCCACGCGGACCCGTGGGAGGCCCGGGTCCACGGCGGCGGATCGACGGGAAGCCCGCTCGGGACCGCCGACGGCATGCGGTCGAAGGTCAGCTCCGCGTACCGGGCGGCCGCGTCGGCCGGATGGGCGGTGGCGGACGGCGGGGTACTCACGGGAACGGATGCGGGTGCGGGTTGAGGCGGGTCCGGGTCAGCGGTGCGGTGGCCTGGCCCAGCAGGACGGGGGCGTGCCGGAGGCGGTCCAGACCGTTGAGCCTGCGCGCCCAGTGTCCGAAGGTCATCGGAACAGCGCCGGGTACGAGGACCTTGAGGCAGCGGAACCCGCCGAGCCTGTGCTCGGGCGTGGTCTGGTCGACCACCAGCACGTCGAGGCCGGCCTTGCCGATACGGTCCACCACGTCGGCGAGGTCCTGGCGCAGGTCCATGTGGCGGTCCGGAGGCAGATGCCTCTCCATGGCCTCGGCCATGGAGATCCGGGCCCGCGGACGCAGCAGGAAGTCGAAACGGTCGAAGGCCTCGGGGGCGCAGTAGAGGAGCCGGTGGTCCTCCATGTGCCTGACCGCCCCGGGGTCCTGGAGCATTTCGCCGACGCGGTGCCGCTGCGCCCGGTAGGCGGGCGGGAACTCCGCGGTGAACGGCGCGAGTTCGAGCAGCGCCGAGCGGAACGCCTGCCGCAGGTCCAGATGAGCGCCGCCCGCGCACAGTACCCGGGGCTGCCCTTCCCGCTCCGCCTCGTCCACCGCCAGCACCCAGACTGCCGGGATCCCGAGGTCGTTCGTGATGTCGTACAGCCGTACGCGGTAGCCGCTGAGCCATTCGATGCGCTCCACCATCAGCGCGAGAGCGGTGTCGCGGCGGGGATCGAGGAGCACTTCGACGGGGTTGAGCCGGCAGTACCACGTCAGCAGGAAGGCGTCCCGTTCGGCGATCTCGAAGACTCCGTGCAGTGCCGCCTCCGTCGGACTCGACCCCAGCGCACACCCGTTGGAGATCTCGTAGGCGAGTGCCGGGTTGCCCGTGGGCCGGTACAGGGGCTCGTAGTACGCGAAGCACTCCGGCACCAGTACGGGACGGTCCTGCCCCAGGGACCGGCCCCAGACCCAGGGCAGTTCGAGATCGTCGGTGAACTCCTGGAAGGGGTAGCCGGGGGTCTGGTACTGCTCCGGGTCGTGCAGCCCGAACCGCCTGGGGTCGACGGCGTCCGCGCCCAGGCTCGCCAGGTCGGCGTACGTCACCGTCCGGCGTCCTCCGGGCTGGGCGCCTCCCACCCGCTCCAGCCCCTCGGCCAGGGCGGTCGTCTCGGCGGCCAGGAAGCTGGTCTGCCGCCCGAAGCCGATCTCCTGTGCGATGGTCACCCTCAGCCCTGCCGGGGCGGTGGCCGTCGGGAACAACCCGTGCGCGCTGCGGCGCAGCCTGCGGATCAGACCGGCGTCCTCGTTCACATAGAGTCCGCGCAGCCTCTCCGCGTCCGACAGCAGATCCGCGCCGCGGTAGCGGTCGGCCGTGGCCTTGGGTGCCGGAGTGTCGAACTCCGTGCCGGACAGAGCCTCGTCGTCCGGCAGGTCGGAGCAGACCGGGCACAGCGGGTCGGGCAGGAACCGTCCCGGTACCACCGCGAGGTCCTTGAGCCGGAGCGTCAGAAAGTCGCGGTGCGGACCACTGTCCTGCACACGGGCCAGGCACTGCCGCACCAAGTCGTCGACCACGGACGTCAGCAGCGCATGGCGGTCCGTGAAGCCGACCGAGCCTTCCTGGACCCGCTGCCGTATCCGGGGGAACGCCTCGGGGCGGCAAGCCGCACACCGCGTGACCAGACAGCGCACGCATCCCGGGACTCCGGGGCGTACGACGGGGCCCACCACGATCCGGCCCGGTTCCCACCACGCCGTCACCACGGTACGGCCGCCGGCCGTCTCCTCCTCGATCCGGCGGAGTTCCTCCTCCGCCGGCGGCCCGGGAAGGACACGCACCACGGGCTTGGTCACCGGTTCGGTTGCCGTCACGACGCCTCCCGTCCGCCGGCCGGGACCGCGAGCACGGCGACGCAGTGCGTACGGCCGGCCGTGCGCAGCACGGGATGGGTCTCCAGCGGTACGGCGAGGAGCCGGGTCGCCGGCGGCAGCGCGGCTGCCGCCAGCCACTGGGCGGCGCGGGCCAGAGCAGTGGTGGATCCGGCCGCACCGGCGTGCGGTGTACCCCCGGGCCGGTGGCCGGTCACGGCGGACTCGTCGCCGCCGGCGGCGGGCTCGCCACCGACGTCGGCGGACCCTGCCGGCACACCGTTGACCCGTTCGTGCAGCCCGCGGACGGCGTCGTACAGCGCGTCGCCGCCGGCGGCGGGCGCTGACGGCGCGGCTCCGACACCGACGAGCCCGGAACCGCAGTCGGCCCGGACGATCGCGTAGCCGTCGGCGTCGCAGAGCGTGCGCAGGGTGGGCCGGTGTCCGGCGGCTTCGAGGATGTGCAGAAGTCGTGGCACGTCCGGGCCGGCCGGGGTGCACGGCGTCCCCTCGCCGTACGGGCCGTCGCGCAGCAGCCGTCCGGCTGCGCGGCCGAGCGCTGTGGCCGCCGCAGCACTCCATGCGGCCGCCGAGGCGGTCGACATCCGGGCGGTGTCGTCGTGCAGGAGGTGGTACGGGACCGTCACGGGTTCGCCGGTGGAGAGGTCCACGGCTTCCACGGGCTCGGCGGCCGTACGTCCCGGCGCGCCGAGCGTCCCGTGGAGGCCGGCGGACTCCGCCGCGGCCAGGACCGCCCCGACCCGCGCGGCGGCGAGGTCCAGACCGTCGCCGACCGCCTCGACGGACCGGCCGGGAGCGGCGGGCAGAGCCACTTCGGCCCGGCATCGGTGCAGAGGTATCTGTGCGAGCGCTCCCTCGTCCACGTTCCTGATCAGTCCGACCGTGCCATCCACGAGCCGGCTGAACACCTGGGAGAGTCCGGCACGTTCGGACTCCGTCGGCGGCAGCGTCGCGCACCACTCCCCCGGCTCCCCCGGCTCCCCCGGCTCCCCCGGCTTCCCCGGCTCCTCGAGTGCCGCCGGTTCGGCGGCGTCACGGCCGTCGGCGGTGAGACGGCCGAGGGAGGCGAGGTTCACCTCCTGGGTGACCAGGGTGGCCAGATCCACGCGTACCGCGCGCTCCCGGAAGTCGTCGGCCGGCACGCCCGTGAGTGCCTTGAACGCCGCGAAGGCCAGCTGCGCCGCGACGATCCGGGCCGTGGGCTCGGCCAGGAACACGCTGCGCCCGCTGGGTCCGTCGAGCCCGGCCTCGGCCCACAGGTCGGGAGCGCGCACACCGGCACCTGGCTCGCACGCCGGGCCGAGCCACACATCGTCCCCGGCCACCACACCGTGGAGAACAGTCGTACCCGCCTGTGCGCACCACGCGTCGAGGCTGCGTGCCAGGCCCGGGTCGAAGTCGTCGGCGAAGTGCAGCACGATCTCCTGGGACCTGATCAGGTCGGCCGACTCGCCCTCGGCCGAGCCGTTTCCGGAAGGCAGCACCATTGCTTTCACGGACAGCAGCGGATCTCGCTCCCGTGCCGTCTCCACGGCGGACGCGTACCCGGGACGCTCCGGTGCCGGGCCCGTCAGCGCCGCCGTCGTGCGGCGGTTGCCGAGCTGGACCATGGCGCGAACCAGACCGTCGAAGACCAGCCCCGCCCCCACACACAGCACGGGGGTGTCCCGGAACGCCTCGTACCGCGTCGCCGGCGAGTCGCAGAAGTACTCGATGAAGGCCAGCTCACCCGCGTAGTCCGCCAACTCCCGGTCGGTCAGCCCATGGGGGCGGTCGGTGGCCGCGTCGCGGACGAAGCCGGCTTCCGTGAGGCGCCGCAGCAGAAGGCGCACCTGCTCGGCCACTGCCGGAGACAGACCGGACAGCAGTCGGCCCACCTCCTTGGTTCCGTCCAGGTGGGGCGCGATCCGACTCACCAGCTCGTACGAGGACTTGCCCCGGATGGTCAACGACGAGGCGTTGCACAGCAGGAAGGCACCGTCGTCGTGGGGGACCCACAGGGCGTCGCTGCGGAGCCTGGGCCGCGAGGTGTCCGCCGGAAGCGGACGGGCGGAGGGTTCCGGGATCGTCGGACTCTGCATACATCCCTCTTCAGGTCGGGAACGGCCGGCCCGCTGACGGCGGACCGGCCGAGCAACACGATCAGGTCGAGCAGCTGCACACCGAGGTCGAGCAGCAGCATGACGCTCCGACCTCGGTCAGACCGTGGCCCATGCGCAGCGACTCCAGGCCGCCCTCGGAGTCCGTCGAGAACTCAAGGCTCTCCACATCGAGGTCGCCGAGGTCCAGAGACGGGCTGTCGACCGCACTCACGACCGCACCTGCGATCTGCTTCTCCATGTCGTGCCTCCCTTCCACCAGATTGTCGGGATCAGGACGACTCGACTCTTGCCGACCCGTCCGCGTGCCGGCATCACACGTGAAGGGTCAAATGCTCCGATCTCTGCCTAGTCGGAGATAGTCCGAAGTGGACCAGGAGACAGCGCGTTTGCACCGTCGCATCGGCGTAACCGTTCTGACGGAAGTACTCTCGTGTGGGTAGCTTCGTCCGAGTAGAACTCCGATGCTCCGGAGGTCCGCCAGTGGCCGTCGTGAACACCAGTCGACTCTTCGTGCTGGGGACGCTCGCCGAATGGGGGCCCATGCACGGTCACCAGATCTTCCGGCTGGCGGAGCGCTCCAGCGCCGAGTTGTGGAGCACGATTCGCGCCAGCGCCATCTACGGTGTGCTCTCCCGGCTGGACGAGGAGGGCTTGATCGAGCCTCTGCGCGTCGAGCGCCCCGGGCGGTTCCCCGAGCGGACGGTGTACGGGATCACCGAGCAGGGGAAGGGCGTTTTCGACGACCTTCTCTCGAATGCGCTGCGGTGGATACCGACAGGAGGCTCGGATCCCTTCGACGTCGCGCTCACGGTGCTGCCCGAAACGCGATTCACGGAGCTGGCCGAAAGTATCGAGCAGCGGATGTCGACGCTGCGGCGTGAACTGACGGGGTTCCAGGACACCGAAATCGAACTGAGTGCAGATCCGAATATTCCACGGGCAGCCGTGGCCATAGTCCGCCATATGATTCACCGGCTTCAGTGCGAAGTCGCGTGGCTGACCGACCTGACGGACATGCTTCCTGAACTGCACCGGGAATACAGCGACATACGACGTGACACGACGGATCGGCGCAACTTTTAGACACACTGACAGGGGGAAAAGTTGCATATCGTTCTGTACAGACTGGCCCCGGTGATCAAGCTCGGCATCGCCACGGCACTGCTCGAGGCCCCCAGCTTCCTCGCATCCGCGCATCTCACCGACGTCGACGACCCGAGTGACGTCCACTCACTGATCCGGCAGGGTCAGGTGGAGCTCGTCATCCTCGATCCCACGCAGCCCACGCTGAACGCGGGGCTGGCGCTCTGCCGGGAGCTGAAGGGGCACAGCCGGCCGCCTTCCGTGCTGGCCTTCTGCCAAGGCGTCACCCCACGCGACGTCCTTCTCTCCCAACTCTCCGGCATCGACAGCTTCGTTCATGCCAACGAATACCCGGACCGCCTGGCCACGGCGGTGCAGTCGACGCTGTCCGGCTCCCGGGAATGGCTGATAGGACCGCTCGAAGGACCGTCGCTCCCCTCGGCCGAGGAATTATCGTTACTGACACCTCGCGAACAGGAGGTGCTCTGGCTGCTCGCGGAGCGATGTACCAACAAGCAAATAGCATGCCTCCTCTCCATCAGCAGCAACACCGTCAAGAATCACGTGGCCGCCGTACTCCGCAAGCTCTCGGTCAGACACCGATCCGAACTGTTCGCCGAAATCAGCCTCCCCGCGCAACAGCGTTATGCACGGCGCTGATCCGTCGACGGCCGCGGCGCTGTCCGAGCCCGCACTGCTGTGGCAGGCGGCCGGCCCACGTCGTCTGCGGACCGGGGTGGGGCAGGCGGCGGACGAACTCGCCCTGCTCTGCGACCGCGGCGCCCTGGTGCTCTTCGACCCGGACGCGGGCCCGGCCGGCCAACTGGTGCGGGAGTGCGTGGACAACGGGCACTCGGCGCTATGGCCGGTTCCCGTCGACGCGCCCCCCGATGCCCCCGTCCGTGCGGCGCGGGAGATCCTCGAGCGGCGACCCCGTGACGTCGCCGTGCTCGGCGGCGGCTCCGCCATGGACACGGCGAAGCTGGCCGTGGCCCTCGCGGCGGGCGGCGAACCGCGCTTCGCCGCGGGACCGCGCTCCGGTCTCGCGTTGCTCACCCGGGCGAGCCGGGCGGCGCCCGCGCTGACCGCCTTCCCGACCACGCTGGGCACCGGGTCCGAGACGAGCGCGGTGGCACGTCTGCCCCTCGGCCAGAAGCGCTCGCGGCTCGTCTGCTCACCCGCTCTGCGCCCCACCGGTGTGGTGCTTGATCCACATCTCACCGGCACACTGCCGCCGCCGCTGCTCGCCGCCGGCGCGCTGGAACTCCTCCTGCGGCTCGTCGGACCGCTGTTGGGCCCGCACCGGATGAGTGCCGCGGCGGCCGAGTGGCTCCTGGATTGCGCCGCCACAGTGCTGCACGATGCGGACGCCCTGCTCGTGGTGGACCGCCCAGGGCCGCACGAGGAGTCACCGGCCGCCGTACGACAGCGGCTCGCGTCGGTGAGCGCCGCTTCGCACCAGGTCTGGGCCCGGGTCGGCGGCTCGCCGTTCGCCTTCCTGCTCTGGTACCTCGCGGACACGGCCGCCACCGCCACGGGCACGGCCAAGAACGCGGCGCTCGCCTGGCTGTTCCCCAGCTACTTGGAGCGCGCGGTGAGCACGCACGGGCCGTCGCCCTGGGCGGACGGCGACCGGTCCCGGCGCGTGGTGCGCAGGCTGTTCCCGGGGTACGGGACGGACCCGTCGAGCAGCCGTGCCGCCGCTGCCGGGCTGTTGCGGCGATGGGGCATCGCCGCGGTCGCCCCGGCCGGCGTCGACCCGGTCGGGCTGGGGCGCGACGCGGTGTTCTCCTGGCCCCGGGCCCTGACCGGGATCACGGCCCGGGACGCGGCCGGGGCGTACACGGCCGCGTCGGACCCCGGGTCCTGAGCCGCTCGCCGTCAGCCCCGGCGCAGCGAGCCGACGGCCCAGCGCATCACGAGCAGGGTCAGCCCCACCGAGAAACCGAGCGCGATCGCAATGGACGAGTCGGAGAAGTCTCCCGACATCGCGGCCCGGGAGGCTTCGACGACGTGGTAGAAGGGGTTGGCCTGTGCGACGTCCCTGAGCCAGCCGGGCGCCAGACCGAGCGGCAGCACCACGCCCGAAAGGAGCAGCAGCGGCAGGCTGAGGAAGCCCATCGACTGCGACATCATGTTCTCGTCGCGCAGGGTGAGGGCGACCGCGTAGGAGAACGACGCCGTCATCACGACGACGATGACGAACAGCCCGAGTGCCAGCAGCAGACCGCCGAAGTCCGCGTCGAGCCCCATCGCGAACGCGATCAGGAGAAGGATCCCCGCCTGCACGCCGAGGGCGAGCACATCACGCAGCGCCTTGCCCAGTATGAGCGCGGCGGGGCGCATGGGTGTCACCACCATCCGCTCGACCACTCCGGCCCGCAGCTCGGAAATCAGCTCGAAGCCCGTGTACAGCGAGCCGTAGAGGGCCAGCATGACCAGCAGGCCGGGTGCGAAGAGGTCGAACGCGTCGGACGAACCGAGGCCGGGCCCGGTCAGGCTGTCCAGCAGCGGTCCGAAGAGGAGCAGCCACAGCAAGGGCTGCATGATTCCCACCACGATGACGACGGGCGCCCGCAGCAGACGACGGGTCTGGTAGACGAAGACGAGGCCGGTGTCGCGTAACACATGCGTCCTTTCTCGGGTCAATGCTCGTGCGGAGCAAGGGACTTCACACGGCGGAAAGTGTGGGGCCGTCACGCGGCGTACGGAGAGCCGGCGGCCGGAGCCGTCTCGGCCGGGCCCGCGGTGCGCAGCGACGATCCGGTGTACCGGAGAAAGACGTCGTCGAGGCTGGCCGATTCGAGCCCCACGGACTCGACCGCCACCGCGTGTTCGTCGAGGCTGCGGACCAGAGCGGGGATGGCGTCCGCGCCGTTCTCGACGTACACACGCACGGCGCCCGGCGCCGCTCGTACCTCGCGGGCGAAGGGGAGCGACTCCAGGGCCGCCTTGACCCGCTCCGCGTCCTGCTCGCCGACCGAGATGGTCACCGCGTCGCCGCTGATCTCCCGCTTGAGTCCGGCCGGGCTGCCCGATGCGACGATGCGGCCCTCGTGGATGATCGCCACCCGGTCGCAGAGCGCGTCGGCCTCTTCCAGGTAGTGGGTGGTGAGGAAGACCGTGGTCTGCGCCTCGCGCAGCGCGCGCACCTCCTCCCACAGAGCCGCGCGGGACACCGGGTCCAGGCCGAGCGTGGGTTCGTCGAGGAACAGCACCTGGGGCTGGTGGACCAGCCCGAGTGCCAGCGCCACTCTGCGGCGCTGTCCGCCCGAGAGGGTCCGGGGCAGCCGGTCGGCGAGGTCCGACAGACCGAGCGCGGTGAGCACGCGCTCCACTCGTTCCTGTGTTTCCGCCCTGCCGAGCCCGTTGAGCCGTGCCTGGAGGAGCAGGTTGTCGCGGACCGGCATCCCGTCGTCGGCTCCGCCCGCCTGCCCGACGTAACCGATGAGGCGCCGTGCGCGCCTGGTCTCCCTGGGCAGTTCGCAACCGGCGACGCGGACCCGGCCCGAGTCGGGCGGCAGCAGTGTGGCGAGCATGCGGACCGTGGTGGTCTTCCCGGCCCCGTTGGGTCCCAGGAAACCGAAGATCTCCCCTTTCCCCACGTGCAGGTCGATGTCGCGCACCGCCTCCACCTGCTTCCCGCGCCGGCGGAATCCCCGGCTGAGCTTCTCCGCTTCGATCACTGTCGCCCCTTCCCCTGTGACGCGTGGTCCGGTCGGCGCCGTCCGCCGCCCGGCGGTTCAGATGTCGAGCTCTTCGACCGGCTGCTGCTGCGAGTTGGCCTCCGCGACACGCGCCAGCTCCGGCGGGACCGCCGCCTTGAGGTCGTCGAGGTTCTCGTACACGTCGAGGCTCAGCTCGGCGCTGTCCGGGACCCCCCAGTCGGACCAGGAGTCGAGATGGGACACGTTCTCCCAGAATTCGATGGAGTTCCGGGACTCCTGCCCCTCCGCGCCGCCCGCGCCCGGTGCACCCGGTGCACCCGGTGCACCCGGTGCACCCGTCCAGAACTCCGTGGTGGACTCCGCGGACGGGGTGTCGTTCTCGTCAACTCGCTTGCTGTACACGGCGAACCTGCCTCTCTGTGTCTGGTACACGGCGAACCACTCGCCGCTGCGGCCGTCCGAAGCCTGCTTGCGCCACTGCGCGACGAGCCGTGCCACGAATCGCTTGCGGTGGTGGACCCCGTCGCGCCCCACGCGGACCTCGACCACCTCGTAGCCCTGGAGATGGGCTTCCTTGAGCTCGACGAAACTGCGCAGGGCCTGGCTGATGACGCCGGAAAGATTCCCTCCGGCCAGCTCCTGAGCGCGCTGGAACAGCGCCACATCGCCTTCGGCCACATAGATCGTCCTGTTCGGCACGACCACCACTCCCTATATGCATGCGTATACGTATACCCTAGCGGTCGACGCGCGCTCCCGCCAGACCGAAGGACCCCGGGCCCCGTCGACGCGTCCGGTTCCATCCCTTGTGACCGGAGTGCACCGGCCCGTATCGTGCGCCGAAATCCGTGGGCCCAAGGGGAGAACGGGCCGTGAGAGACCAAACAGGGGGAATCCATGGCGCAGAGCACGTCCACGACACCTGCCACCGCAGCGGCAACGGCCGACATCCTCGGCACTCTGTACAGCGCCTCTTTCACGACCCAGCTGATGCGAGCGTTCGTCAGGTTACGGATCGCCGACCATCTCGCCGCCCGGCCGCGCAGCGCGGGCGAACTCGCCGAGGCCCTGGGCGCACACCAAGGCGCCATGGCCTCCTTCCTGGACGCGTGTACGGCGCAGTCCCTGGTGACACCAGGGACGGACGGCGCCTACGCGGTGACCGACCGCGGCACGCTGCTGCGTTCCGGCTCGGCCCTGGCGTCCCACGTCCTGTATGCGGCGGGCCCCGGTATGAATCGCGCCTACGAGCACATCGCCGATGTCGTACGGACCGGGCGGTCGGGCGGCGAAGTGGCGGGGCAGCATCTGTACGAGTACTTCGGCGACCATCTCGAAGAAGGCACCGCGTTCGAGGAGGTGATGTCCGAGACGACCCGGGACTGCCTGGACGCGCTGGTGACGGTTCACGACTTCTCGGGCTACGGGCGCATCGTGGATGTCGGCGGCGGCAGGGGCACCCTTCTCAGCCGCGTTCTCGAGGCGGCGCCGAAGGCCACGGGCGTTCTGTTCGACATGCCCCATGTGATCGAGATGGCGAAGACCTCGCTGCCGGCGTTCGCACCGGCCGACGTGGTGGACCGGATCGAGTTCGCCGGGGGCAGTTTCCGGGAGTCCGTACCGTCCGGAGGCGACCTCTACACGCTGAAGAGCATCGTGGTCGACTGGTCCGACGAGGAGGTCGCACGTCTCCTGGGCCGTCTGCACGACGCCATGGCACCGGACACCCCTCTCCTGATCGTGGACTGGTTCCGCCAGGACTCGCCGGGCAACGGCGGGACGGGCGCGGGCTACGAGGCCCTCGGCAGCTTCTCCGCGTGGACGCTGTGGGGCGGCCGGCTGCGCTCCCAGGGGGAGTTCGAGCGCCTCCTCACCACGGCCGGGTTCACCGTCGACCAGGTGACCGCCGGTTTCGCCCCCTGCCTCTTCCCGTGGAACCTGATCGTCGCGCGCCGGTGACACCGTCACTCGACGGTCTCGCGTCGCGCACCCCCGCCTCCTCGCGATGCAGATCGCCTGCGAGACCTACTGGGTCGGCGGGGGCCTGCTCGGCGTCGCCGTCGGCGCGGCCCTGCCCGCCCCGTCCTCGTCAACGCCCTCTGAACCCTGGTTCCGGGGCCGGATCGCCGGGCGTCGGCGCCGGCATCGACCTGCTGACGATTCCGGGCAGCCGATCCCTGTCAGAGCGGGAGCGGTCCCACGACGGGGCCATGGGCGACCAGAGCCGATGCGCACGTCCCCGACGCCATCAGCTGTCGGGCGATGCGATCCGCCGCCGGCTCGTCCCGCGCGAGAAAGGCGGTCGTCGCCCCCGTACCGCAGAGCATGCCGGCGAGCGCTCCGGCCGCCTTGCCGACCTGGAGGGTCCGGGCCAGTTCCGGCCGAAGGGCCGTCGCGACCGTCTCCAGGTCATTGGAGAGCGAGTCCGCCAAGGCGGGAACATCGCCCCTGGCCAGGGCGTCCAGAAGTGCCGGGCTGGGCCGGGGCGCGGGGATGTCGGCGGCCGAGAAGGGCAGCCCCGACTCTCGCCGCTGCCGCTCGTACGCCTCGTACACGAGGGGGGTCGACAGGCCGAAGTCGGCGACGGCGAAGACCCAATGGCAGGTCCCCGTGCAGTCGAGCGGTGTCAGCAGCTCGCCGCGTCCGGTCCCGAGGGCGGCTCCGCCCAGGAGGTTGAACGGGACATCGCTGCCCAACTCGGCGGCCAGGGACGTCAGGACGCCCCCTTCCGAGTCCAGTCGCCACAGCGCGTCGCAGGCGACCAAGGCCGCGGCCGCGTCCGCGCTGCCGCCGGCCATGCCTCCCGCCACGGGAAGGCGCTTCGCGATGTGGATGTGTACGTCCGGCTCGATGCTCGCGTGCTTGGCGAGCAGCGCGGCCGCCTGCGCGGCGAGATTGGACTCGTCGGCGGGCACTCGCTCCGCTCCGGGGCCCGACACGGTGACGCCCAGCCGGTCGGACGGCGACACCGTGATGTCGTCGTAGGCGGAGACGGCCATGTAGACATTGGCGAGTTCATGGAACCCGTCCGCCCGGCGCCCGCCGACGGCGAGTTGGACATTGACCTTGCCGGGGGCGCGCACGGTCACTGAGCGTGTGGACATGGGTAACGCCTCTCTCACAGGGCTTGGACGGCCGCTTCATAGGCCGCGAAGGCCGGATGGTCGAAGACGAGCCGGATGGGCACCTGCTTGCCGGTCGCGCGACGCACGCGCATGGTCATCTGTGTGGCCTGCAACGAACTTCCGCCGACGGCGAAGAAGTCGTCGAGGGGGGAGACCTGGTCCACGCCGAGCACCTCTCGCCAGATGCCGGAGAGGTCCTCCCTGGGTGGTACGGGACCGGAACCCGGCTCAGGTGAAGCAGCGGCCGACGCCGACAGGGCCCGGACGTCGGCTTTGCCGGTCGGTGCCATCGGGATGCGGTCGACGCCGGCCAGCACGGGGGTCATGTGTTCCGGCACAAGGCCGGAGAGCTGGTGCCGGACCGCGTCGAGCGTGGTCTCCTGGTCCAGGACGAGCCAGGCTCTGAGGGTGCCGCCACCGTCCGTGCGATCCAGCGCCACCGCCGCGTCCAGAACCCCGCCGCACTTGCGGAGCGCGGCTTCGACCTCGCCCAGTTCGACCCGGTAGCCCCGGATCTTGATCTGGTCATCGGCGCGCCCGAGGAACTCGAGCAGGCCGGCCCGGTTCCTGCGTCCGAAGTCCCCCGTGCGGTACGCGCGCACGGTGCCCGGGGTGCCGGGGACCTCGATGTCGGTGAAGCGCTCCTCGTCCTGCGGCGTGGCCCCGAGATATCCGCGTGCGAGCTGTCGGCCGGTGATCCAGATCTCGCCCGGGGTCCCGTCGGGCACCGCCTTCCGCGCGGCGTCCAGGAGGTGGATGCCGCAGCCCGGCCAGCCGCGCCCGATGACCGGGGTGTCACTCTCGTGCAGGGCGGCGCCCGCCACGTCGACGGTGCATTCGGTGGGGCCGTAGAGATTGTGCACGGCGACGTCACGGAGTGACCGGAGCGTCGCCCACAGGGGCTCGTCCACCGGCTCTCCGCCGAGGACCAGGACGGTGAGCCGTTCGAGGGCCCCGCGGTGGCCCGCCAGGAGGAGCGAGCGCACTTGGGTGGGCGTTGCGTCGAAGGCCTCGATGCCGTGGTCCCGCAGGAAGGCGGCCAACAGGTCCGGGTCGCGCCGGGTCGCGGAGTCGAGGACGTGGAGGGTGCGGCCTTGGGCGAGGTGGGCCAGTTCGGAGAAGTACGCGTCGGTGGTGGCGGGATTGTTCAACGCGACGCGACCGGACCACGGGGCGAGGGGACCGTACACGGCGTCCTCGTGCGCCCTGGCGACATGGGCCAGAGCGGCGTGCTCGACCAGGACACCCTTGGGCTGTCCGGTGGTGCCGGACGTGAAGATGATGTACGCCGGCTGCCCGGGACCGGACGGCACGGACGGGGCGGACAAGGCGGCGTCCGGGTCCGCGCCGACGGTAAGTCCGCTCGGATCGGTCTCCACCGTGGGCAGACCGAACAGCGAGCCCTGGGGTCCGAGTTCCGGAGTCGTGACGAGAACGCGGGCACGGCCGGTCCTCAGCATGTGCGAGGTACGGTCGGCCGGTGCGGCGGGGGACAACGGGAGATGGATGCCACCGGCGCGCCACGTGGCGAGGGCGGTCGTCGCCATGGCCGCGCTGCGGGGCAGAAGCGCTGCCACCGTCTCGCCGTGGGTCACTCCGGCACGGTGCAGCGCCGCGGCCAGAGTACGTACCCGCTCCTCCACGTCCCGGTAGGACAGCACCTGTCCGGTGTGGACGAGGGCGGGAGCGCTGGGCCGCTCGCGTGCGATGTCGGCGACCGCGGTGGGGAGCGGCCGCAGCGGGGCAGGGCTGTGGGGCTGGTCGTTCATGTCAGGTCCGGTCCGTTCCTGATCAGTTCTCGGAGGCGATGCTGCGCATGCTCCAGAGCAGGGTCCGCATCGAGGTCGGCTGCCCGAGCGTGTAGGTGATGGCGTCGGCGACGTCGTCGGCCCGCATCATCGTGCTGAGCTGCGGCATGTCGGGGGTACGCCCCCTGCCCATGGCGAACTCCGTGTCGGTGGCTCCCGGGCACATGGCCGTCACCCGGATCCCCTGGGGGCGCAGTTCCCGGTCGAGCGATCCGGCGAGGCCGACCACCCCGTGCTTGGTGGCCGCGTACACCGCTTCGTCCTGCCGTCCTCGCAGGCCTGCGACCGAGCTGACGAGCACGATGTCGCCGCCGCCGCGAGCCGCGAGCCGCGGAACGGCATGGCGCACGGTCCACACGGTGCCCGTCAGGTTGGTGTCGATGAGTTCGCGGATCTCGGTGTCGTGCAGGTCGAGGATGCCGCCGTACGCACCCACGCCCGCGTTCGCGACGAGACAGTCCACGCCGCCGAAGGCGTCCACCGCGGTGGAGAACAGGTCCTCGACCTGCTCCGGTTCGCGGATGTCCACCTCGGCCCATGCGACCCGCTCGTTGCCGAGTTCGTCGGCGATCTCCTTGAGCCGGTGGCCCCTGCGGGCTCCCAGGACGACATGGACGCCGAGCTGGTGGAGGCGTCGTGCGGTAGCGGCTCCGATGCCCGAGGCGGCGCCGGTCACGACGGCCACCTTTCCCTGAAGATCCCTCATGCCATGCTCCCGTGACCTTGAAGGATCGATTCGGCATGCGCATGAACCGCCCGCGCCATCATCAGATCGTGCGCGACGGTGATCTTGAAGTTGGCAGGGCTGCCCGGTGCGGTGACGACGGTGGCGCCGGTGCCGCCCACCAGGCCCGCTTCATCGGTGTGGGTGACCCCTTCGTCAATCGCCGCCGCATAGGCCGCCGTGAGGCAGGCTCGGTGGAAGACCTGGGGTGTCTGGGCCGCCCGCAGAAGACCGCGGTCGAAGGCCCCGGCCAGGAGTGAAGGCACTTCCCCTGCCAGGTGCACGCTGTCGACGAGGGGCAGGACGGGCACGGCGCCGCAGGGGCGCGGGCCGTCGGCGGAGCGCTCGGCGGCACCGCGGACGACGTCCAGAAGCTGGTCGACGGTTCCGTGCGGCGTGAACGGGCGCGCGACATCGGTCACCGCCGCCCATTGCACGTGTCCGGGAAGTGCGGTGACACCGGCGTGGGCGCTGGCCTGCCGGGTCGGGCCGCCCGGGACGACCCGCACCGGTACGGCCGGCACAGCCGACGCGATGATGCGCTCGAAGGTGTCCCGCATGCCGTCCGGCGCGGTGACGACGATGGTCGTCACGGTTTCGTTGGAGGCCATCGCCTCCAGGGTGTGCAGGAGGATGGGCTTGCCGCCCAGGTCGACAAGGGCTTTGGGGCCGTGTCCCAGGCGCTCCCCCTGTCCGGCGCCGAGAAGGACGACGCCCGCGGACCATGGTGTGTCCAGTGCGTACGGATGTTGATGTGGCAGCTTCATCGTTCCCCCGTGGTGAAGTGTCCCTGTGCGTTGTCATTCCTGGGTGTGATCGACCCCTGTCAGGTAGCCCCGTACCTTCTCCATGAGGTCCGCCACCGTCTCCGGCGCGAACCGCGCGGTGGAGTATCCGGCCCGCAGAACCACCTGCCGGGCCGCGATCCCGAGATTCACACTGATCCAGGGAAGGTCCCCGAAAGCCGTGGCCTCCGGAGGCCAGAAATGGTGGACCCGCAGCCCCGGCAGGTCGTGGGCCACCGGTGTCGTCTCGACGTTCAGATGCACATACGGGTGCTCGGGACGACGGTCCGTCACATGCGGCGCCAGCTCCCTCAGGAGCATCTCGAACGGCATCATGTCGTGCTCCAGCGACTCCAGCATCGCCGTACGGGTGCGGTCCGCGATGTCGAGGAACCCGTCCCGTGCGGGAGTGGCGACGCGGAGCAGCACGCGGTTGTTGAGATAGCCGATCATCTTCTCCCCGCCGTCGAAGTACCGCCGGCTCGACGGGTGGAGCAGGCCCGCCTCGTGCTGCCCCGTGACGTCCCGAAGCGCCGTGACGACCGCCGCGGCCGCCAGGGCAGGCACGGAGATGTGGCCACCGGGAAAGCCGCGCCGGCGGTCGGCGATCTGCTGCGCGGGAATGACCGCACTCCACTCGGCGCCGGTACCGGGGACTCCCGTGCGCGTGGGCAGGCGAGTGGCGGGGAAAGGCCCGAACCCGTCCCACACGTCCTTCCAGTGGGCGAGGGCCGCGTCGGCCGCGGAACCGGCGAGCCACTCCTGTTCGTAGGCGCAGAATGCCGCCAGGTCCGAGCCGACGGCGCCGGAGGGAGCACCGACGGCCTCGGGGCCGACGCTCCGGTAGGCATCCGCGAAGTCGTCCAGGAACACCTGAACCGAGGCTCCGTCGAAGATCACGTGGTCCACGGCGACGACGAGCGAGCGCTTCTCCCCGGTACGGATCAAGTACGCCCTGAACAGGGGGAACAGATCCGGCGCGAAGGGCTCGTCCAGCTTCTCGTGAACACGCTCGCGAGCCTCCGCCCGCTGCGACTCCGGGAGGCCGGTGAGGTCGACGACCTCGAGGGGCCACTCGACCCGCTCGCCCTCCACGCAGTGGGCCCAGCCGGGCGGAAGGGATTCGGGGAAGTAGGTGCGCAGAGCGGTGTGCCGACGGGCGACCTCGGTCAGAGCGCGTTCGATCCGCTCGGGGTGCACCTCGCCGTCGAAGTGCAGGCCGAACGTGACCGGGGGCTTTCCCTTGCGGGGCGAGCCTTCGGCTCCCGCCAGGCGCCCGATCTGGTTGTGAGTCATGCGGACCCGGCGCACACGGTCGGAGGGCGCTCGTCCAGGCGCAGAATCCATTGCCATGGGGACCTCTTGAAGGCTCGTGAACCATCTTGACTTGATGCTCGGGGACACCACAACGACCCCTTGCATCAAAGGAGTTGTACGTCACATGATCCCCAACTGTAGGTTAATGTAACAGGCTTACCAGCCAATTGATCAAGAGCTCGCTGTCTGCTCTGCCCTGGTTGGCCGCTTTTCAAGTGAACGTCATGGAACGGGGGTTCCCATGTCCGGTGAACGTGTGCTGCTTCTCGGCGGAAGGCTGGACTTCCTGCGGAAGGCGGCCGAATGCGGACTGGATGTCGTCAATGTGCAGAAGGCCAGCGGTTTCGACCCGGGCCTGCTGGAGTACTGCCGGCAGATGCACGTGATGGACTACCAGGACCTCCCTCAGGTCACGGCGCTGGCGGCAGCACTGCACGAAGTCCGGCCGTTCACGCGCGTGGTGACACAGACGGAAGCCGCTCTCGTGATCGCCGGTCACCTCACGACGCACCTCGGACTTCCCGGAAACGGCGTGGACGCGGTGCGTACGCTGCACGACAAACGGGCCCTCAGGCGGCTGCTGAACGCCAAGGGCATCGGGGAGGTCGCCTTCCGGAGCGGTACCTCACGCGAGGAGCTGCAGCAGTTCGTCGAGCGCCACGGTCCCGCCGTGATGAAGCCGTCCATGGGCTCAGGCAGCCTCGGTGTCAGAAAGGTCTTCTCGCCCGCCGAGGTCGAGGACGCCTGGCAGTGGGCCGATGAGATGCGCCTCTCGGAGTTCATGGTCGAGGAGCTCCTGGTCGGCCGGGAGATCAGCGTGGAAACGTACTCGTGGCACGGCAGTCATACGGTGCTGGCCATTACGGGCAAGGACACCGGAGGCGGAGTCGTCGAAGTGGGTCACGTGGTCCCCGCGCTGCTGTCCGACGAGGAAGCGCGGCAGGTCACGGAATTCGTCCGGGACGTACTGGACGCGGCCGGCCTCGTGGAGGGGCTGGCCCATACGGAGCTGATCCTGACCACCGACGGCCCCCGTGTCGTCGAATCGCACAGCCGGCGCGGCGGCGACCGCATCAGTGAACTCGTGGAGCACGTCCACGGCATCGACATGGACGAGCTCGTACTGCGGGCCACCGCACCGGAGGACGGCACCCTGCGGCTGCCCGCCCCGACGGGGGCGGCGGCGATCCGTTTCCTCATCGCCGAACCGGGTCGCGTGGTGTCGGTCGAGGGTGTGCCCGAGGCGAGGGGCCTTCCCGGGGTCCGGGACGTCCGGATCAAAGTCGCCCCCGGGGATGTCGTCCGCCCGCTGCAGTGGTCGGAGGACCGATGCGGTCACGTCGTCGTGCACGCCGCGGACGCCACGACAGCGGAGCGGCTGGCGCGGGAAGCCGTCGGCACCATACGCATTCGAACGGTTCCCGATGACTCCGCGGTCGCCGCACCATTGCCGCACCGGCTGACGGAAGTGGACGAGATTCTCGATCCGTTCGCGCACGGCTCACATTCCTTCCCGCGCGGCTGACGCCACGCCCAGGGCCTGTCGTTCGGATCAGGCCGGATCAGCGAGCGGGGTCTGGCGCGTGCAGCTGCAAGGCGGAGGAAGGAGCCACTGCGGAGCATTGGCGACTGACGA
>NZ_JBSGZO010000006.1:0-55781 GCF_053611045.1 Streptomyces sp. NPDC054841
TGTCACAACGGCCCGTACGGACCAGTAATTCCTTGTCCGAATACCCGAGATCGAATTTGCGAACAGCAGATCTCTTGTTACCGTTCTTGAAGCCCGGTCGCTGGTGCATCCCCCGTCGCCAGCGACCGGGCGTTGCCATTTCCGGAATTCGAGCCACCGCCTCGCCGGGCGTCAACTGCTCGCAGCACCGGCGGAGTTGCTCCCCGATCGCAGCAGCAGCGGACCGTCGGCGTGATCTCCGGAACCCGCGAACTCCGCCACCGCCGAATACTCGTCCGCTTCACCACGGGCCTTCTCACGCGGCGTTTCACAGGCTGCGGGCTCATCTCCCGCTTCGATCCCACAATGCGTCTGTACGGTTCTGCCACCGGGGCCCATCAGGCTCAGCGCGGCACTCAGCGGCTCACCCGTGGCGTTGCGGTAGTACGTTCGCACCCAGACGTCGGGACCCTCCGTCAGTACGCATGTCTGCGCCTCGACGCCCTCCGGTGAGCTGAGTTCCGGGCCGCAGCGTTCGCTAGTGCGTTGCCCGCGGACGCCCTCATCGGCCGCCTCTGCCGGGCCCTCGAGTGCATGAATTCCAGCCAGAATTCCCGGCCGCTCCGCCCCCTTGTGATCCGCCGTTTCGGGATCGGGCGAGCCCGCCGGTCCCGCGGAGGCAGCCAGCGGCAGCAAGGAGGCAGATACGACGGCGACCGTGAGCCCGGTCATACGCAGATTCATGGTGGGCCGAAGATATCGACGGTCACGGCACGCCCGGGCGCCGCGCGCTCAATTCCCGTGCAACTGGGCCCGGCTCACACCCGTACGAGTGAGTCGCCGCGCCCGGATGCTCCGCACGTACGCGAGCCGTGCAAACGGACCACGCGCGCGAGCCGTGTACGCGAGCCGCGTACGCGAACGAGGTGCCCGGTAAGCGAAGTGCCCGGTGAACGAGGTGCTCAGTAGGCGAGCCGCGAGCCTTCCCCGGTCTCCGGTGGTGTCATCCCGCCGGACGGCGTACTGACGCTCGCCTCGACGAGCGCGTCGACGACCGCCTCGACATCCGGCAGCCAGGGCGCGGCCGACCCGGGCAGCGGCGCGCGCTCCCAGCGGACCTGTCCCGTACCGGTCTCCGAGGGAGGCAGCATCAGATAGCCGCCCTCGCCGTGGAAGCGCAGCGAACTCGGCACCCGGTCCTTGGCGTAGAGCAGATCGCCGAGCTGCTCCATCGAGTACGGAGCGACGAGCAGTGACCAACGGGTCGGGGTGGCGACGACCGGGCCGAGCCGCATACCCATGCGGTCGAGCGAGGCCAGCGCCCGGGCCCCGGCCACCGCGGGCAGACTCACCGCGCAGGGCGCGCGGCCTCCCGTGGCGAGCACGATCGGGGCCGTGGGCCGCTGGTTCCACCACCAGCGCACCATGCGCTCATCGGTGGTCGCCGCGAGGAGTCCGGGGTCGAAGGGGTGCGCGCCGGGCACGACGCACTCGGGATCGGGGCAGGCGCAGCCGCGTCCGCGTTCGGCCCGCCCGCCGGCCGCCTTGAGTCCCACGCCGGGAAGTACGGGCCACTGCCATGTTGTGGCGCAGGTGAGCGCCGCGTCGAGCTGAGGAGCAGGCCTCCTCTTGCGCCGGAACCGGAGCCTGCGTCGCCTTCCGAGGATCTCGCGCATGAGCGCTCGTTCCTTTCCGTTGAACGCCGAGGTCCACATCACACCAGGTGTGCATCGCTTCACTGTGCGCACAGAGCGGCGTCTCGCCGCCCTTGCCGTAGGCATGGGTGATCCCATGGGCTGTGTCCATTTAACGCATGGCGAGGGGTGGCGCGCGCCTGGCGCTTGCTGTCCCGCTGTACTCGTCCCGCCACATGGGATGGGGGCGGCGGCCTACGGCGGTTAAGACGCCCGGGCTCCCCGCCAGGTTCCGGGGCTGTCCCAACTGCCCCTGGCCATCACCGTTTACGTACCCATCACGTCCGAAATGACTCCCCTTCGGGCTTCTACCCTGAGGGGTTCCCCATGCCGAACACCCCCTAGTCGACCGCAAAACGTTGCCATGGGGGGCATTTTTTGGCCAAGTTAGCTACCGGTCGGACACCAGCAATCCCACCAGGACGATGCTGGACATCCCCCTTTGTGTGCGTGTAGATGTGGATGCAGTGATAGCGGCGCAGATTGACATGGGGGTTTGCGATGCTATTGGCCGAAACGCACCAGCGGGAAAGCCTGCTGCCATGAGCGCCCCTCACCTGCCGAAAGTGGCTGGAATCGATTCTGCGGTTCCAGCCCCCGCGCACACTGCCGCGTCCCTCACGTCCTCCCGCGTCCCGACCGCCGCGCCCGGCGCGGTGATCCAGGACCGGCTGGCCGGCTGGGTCTCCGACCTGACCACCCTCCACGAACTCACCGAGCGCCTGGCCAGAACCGCGGTCCTGGACGACGCACTCCATGAACTTCTGCGCGCGGGCGCCGCCCTGGTCGGCGCCCGCCGTGGCATGGTCGTCTTCGAACCGGCCGACGGCCAGGGGCCCGCCAGCACCGTCGGCCTCGGCCTGGCCCACGCCGACCTCGGCCATATCGAGACCGTCCCCCGCAGCGCCACCGCGTACGGCCGGATCCTCGACGGAACGAGCGCCGGCCTGCCCGACGGCGTCGCGCAGGGCGATCTGTTCCACGACGAGTCCCTCGACCCGCGCCACCGCGAGGTCGCCGCACGCCTCGGCTACGCCGCGAGCTACGCCCTGCCGCTCGCCACCGCCGAGGCCGGCAGGCTGGGCGTCGCCGTCTGGTTCTACGACGAGCCGGCCGAGCCGGTGGACCGCCAGCGCCATCTCGTCGGCCTCTACGGGCGGTACGCCACCGAGCACCTGGCCCGGCTGCTGGAGCTGGACCGGGCGCGCCGCCAGATGGCCGTCATCGCCGAGGAACTGATGCCCACCCGACTGCCCCGGGTGCCCGGGGTGCGGCTCGCCGCCCGCCATCTCGGCGGGCCGCGGGGCGGCGGCGAGTGGTACGACGCGCTGCCGCTGCCCGAGGGCGCGCTGGGGCTCGCCGTCGGCTCTGTCTCCGGCTCGGGGCCGAGCGCGCTGGCCGCGATGGGCCGGCTCCGGGCGAGCCTGCGGGCGTACGCGGTGATGGAGGGCGAGGACCCCGTCGCCGTACTGTCCGATCTGGAGCTGCTGCTGCGGCTGACGGAACCGGCCCGTTCGGCGACCGCGCTCTTCGCGTACTGCGAACCCGCCGCGATCACCCCCACCGGCGGCCAGGAGAGGAAGATCGTCCTGGCCGGGGCCGGGCACACCCCGCCGCTGATCGTCGGCGAGCGGCGCACCGAGTTCGTCGAGACCTCGCTGTCGGCTCCGCTCGGGATGCTCGCCTGCTGGGAGGCGCCGAGCGTGGAGTTCTCCCCCGCATCCGGAGAAACGGTGCTGCTCTACACCGACGGGCTGCTGCGGCGCACCGGCGACCCCATGGACCGGGCGTTCGCACGGCTGCACAGCGCCGCGGCGAGCGTGCCGAGGACCGCCCGGGACGATCCGGCGGCGATCGCGGACCACGTGCTGCGGACGGTGCTGCCCGACGGGCTCGACGCGGGTGACGACGGCGAGGACGTGGTGATGCTGGCCGCCCGGTTCGAGTGACGCTCCAGTGACTCACGGGTGATGGGCCGCGCGGCCCTGGGCCCCTTCCGTACGACCGTACGATGGGTAGGGGTTCAGCGTCGTACCAACAAGGAGGAGGCAGGCCCGTGGCAGAGGAGCTCACCCCGGAGACCCCGGAAGAGTCCGAAGAACAGCCGATCGGTCAGCGCAAGAACACGGTCTACCCGGGAGTCTCCGACGAGCTCGCGGAGAACATGAAGTCCGGCTGGGCCGACACCGAGCTGCACGGCCTCGAGCCGATCGCGCAGGCCGCGCACACCGCGCGTCGTCGCGCCGCACTCTCCGCCCGTTTCCCGGGCGAGCGTCTCGTGATCCCGGCGGGCAATCTGAAGACCCGCTCCAACGACACCGAGTACGCCTTCCGCGCCTCGACCGAGTACGCGTACCTCACCGGTGACCAGACCCAGGACGGCGTCCTGGTCCTGGAGCCGGCGGAGGACGGCCACCTGGCGACCGTCTACCTGCTGCCGCGCTCCAACCGGGAGAACGGCGAGTTCTGGCTGGACGGCCAGGGCGAGCTGTGGGTCGGCCGGCGTCATTCGCTGGCCGAGGCCGAGCAGCTGCTGGGTCTCCCGGCCAAGGACGTCCGCGAGCTGCCGGCGCAGCTGCGCGAGGCGACCGGCCCGGTCCGTAACGTCCGCGGGCACGACGCCGCCATCGAGGCGGCCCTGACCGACAAGGTCACCGCCGAGCGGGACGAGGAGCTGCGGGTCTTCCTCTCCGAGGCCCGCCTCGTCAAGGACGAGTTCGAGATCGCCGAGCTGCGCAAGGCGTGCGACGCGACCGCCCGCGGCTTCGAGGATGTCGTCAAGGTCCTCGACAAGGCCGAGGCCACCAGCGAGCGCTACATCGAGGGAACGTTCTTCCTGCGCGCCCGCGTCGATGGCAACGACATCGGCTACGGCTCGATCTGCGCCGCCGGCCCGCACGCCACCACCCTGCACTGGGTGCGCAACGACGGCGCCGTACGCCCCGGCGAGCTGCTCCTGCTCGACGCCGGTGTGGAGACCAGCGAGCTCTACACCGCCGACGTGACCCGGACGCTGCCGATCAACGGCCGCTACACCGAGCTGCAGCGCAAGATCTACGACGCGGTGTACGAGGCCCAGGAGGCCGGTATCGCCGCGGTGAAGCCCGGCGCGGGCTACCTCGACTTCCACAACGCCGCGCAGCGCGTCCTCGCCACCAGGCTGGTGGAGTGGGGCCTGCTGGGCGACCTCGACGTCGAGAAGGTGCTGGAGCTGGGGCTTCAGCGCCGCTGGACCCTGCACGGCACCGGCCACATGCTCGGCATGGACGTCCACGACTGCGCGGTCGCGCGCCGCGAGATGTACGTGGATGCCACGCTGGAGCCCGGTATGTGCCTGACCGTCGAGCCGGGTCTGTACTTCCAGGCCGACGATCTGACCGTGCCCGAGGAGTACCGCGGCATCGGCGTCCGGATCGAGGACGACATCCTCGTCACCGAGGACGGCAACGTGAACCTGTCGGCCGCGCTGCCGCGCCAGGCCGACGAGGTCGAGGCCTGGATGGCACAGCTCAAGAGCTGATGGATCCTCACGGGACCAGGTGCTGGTCCCAGGGCTGATCCCCCGGGCCGCACCCCAGGTGCCGTACGGCGAGGGCGCTCCGCTCAGACCACTCTGAGCAGGGCGCCCTCCCGCCATTTCAGCATCTTGTCGAAGCTCACCACCGCGCCCCTGCCCGGCCTGTTCCGGAGGTACACGTGGTCGGCGAGCTCCTCGATGAGGCAGAGCCCGCGGCCGCCTTCCGCGGAGAGGGCGGGAGCGGCGGCGTGCCGGCAGTCCGGAAACCCGGGCCCCGCGTCCGCCACCTCGATACGGCACTTCTCGTCGTCCAGATACGCCGTCACCCTGTACGCGTCCGAAGAGGAACCGGCTGCGGCGCTCCCACCGTGCTCGACGGCGTTGGCGCACGCCTCGCTCAGCGCGACCGAGAGATCGTAGGAGATGTCGGGGTCGACGCCCGCGGTTTCCATGGCACCGAGCAGAAGACGTCGGGCGAGCGGAACGCTCGCCGCCTCGCGCCGCAAATGGAGTGTCCACCAGATGCTCATGCTCCAGCCTCCTGGCTGCGGCTCGACATACCGTTACGTATTGCCGCAGAGCCGCGTTCGTAAGCGTGGAGTTGACGTGATTGCCCTCATTCGGCGGATGCGTGAATCAACCAACCCGTGTATGCCCACGCCACGCACCCGGAGCGGCGTCAAACGTGACCTTCCGGACCTGACGTACGAAGGCGATACGGGCAGTGCGATGATGTTCCGGCCATGTCTGCCCAACCGTCGGTCGCACCCGCCGACGCACCCGCCGGAGCCGGTCTGCGGCTGCTGAGGGCCGCGGTGTTCACCGCGGTCTGCGTCGTGCTGTCCGCGCTGGGGCACGTACTGGCCGCGTGCGCGACCGTCCCCTGGTGGACGCTGCTCGCCGGGTTTCTGATCGTCTTCGCGGTGACGGCGCCGCTCGCCGGGCGTACGCGCTCGCTCCCGGCCGTCGTGGCCTTCCTGGCCGGCGGACAGCTCGCACTGCATGCCCTCTTCGGCCTCGGCCAGCGGCACCTCACCATGTCGCCGAGCGCCGACGACGCCCTGATCAGGATGGCTGCCAAGCTCGTCTGCGGCGCGGGCGGCAGCGCGCTGAGCGCCGCCGACGCCCACCGGATCGTCACCGGCGCGGGCCTCGACCCGGCCACGGTGGCCCGGGCCGGACACGCCGCACACGCCGCACACGCCGGACACGCCGCGGCCGATCCGGCCGTGGCCGTCACCTCCGCCGGGCTGCTGCCCAGCCTCCCGATGCTGCTCGGCCATCTGCTGGCCGCGCTCGCCACCGGCTGGCTGCTGCGGCGCGGCGACATCGCGCTGTTCCGGCTGGCCGCGCTCTCCGCGCAGGGTGCGCACGGCGCCACCGAGGTGGTGGCCGAGGCGGGGCTCGTCCGTGCCCTGCGGGCCGCCCTCGTGCTCGTAAGGGCGCTGCTCGCCGGACTGCCCGGGGCGCCCGGCGCCGGTCCGCACCCCTTCCGTACGTCCCTCGACGCACCCCCGCCGCCGGCGGCCGGGGCACTCCAGCACACGGTGATCAGGCGCGGTCCTCCCGTGCCGTATTCGCTCGCAGCCTGACGCGGCCCACTCGACGGGAGTGGTGTCGCGACGTACCCGCGCACCCGCACGCGGACCGGTCACCTTCCTGCTTCTCACGTGGAGTGTTCTCTGCCATGAACAACGTCTCTCGTCTCGCCGCCGCCGGCGCTGTCGCCACCTCGTCCGTGCTCCTGCTCTGCGGCACCGCCTTCGCGCACGTCAGCGTGCAGCCGCAGGGCGAGGCCGCCAAGGGCGGCTACGCCACGGTCAACTTCAAGGTCCCGAACGAGCGCGACAACGCCTCGACCGTGAAGCTCGAGGTCACCGTCCCCGCCGAGCACCCGCTCTCCTCCGTGATGCCGCAGCCCGTGCCGGGCTGGAAGGCCGAGGTCACCAAGACCAAGCTCGCCAAGCCGCTCACCGTCCACGGCAAGCAGATCACCGAGGCCGTCTCGAAGATCACCTGGACCGCGGACGGCGGCAAGATCGCCCCGGGCCAGTTCCAGCAGTTCCCGGTCTCGCTGGGACAGCTGCCGGAGGACACCGACCAGCTCGTCTTCAAGGCCCTCCAGACGTACGACAACAAGGAGGTCGTGCGCTGGATCGAGGAGCCGAAGGAAGGCGCCGCGGAGCCGGAGAGCCCCGCGCCCGTGCTCAAGCTGTCGGCCGCGACCGGTGATCACCACGGTGGCGGCGCCGCGAGCGACGACAAGAACGCCGCGGGCGACAAGAACGCCGCGCACGGCAAGGAGCACGAGGCGGAGAAGGAGACCGAGGCGGCCTCCGCCGGCTCCACCGACACCACGGCCCGGGTCCTTGGCGTCGTCGGCATTCTCGTCGGCGTGGCCGGTGTCGCCTTCGGCGTGCTGGCCGGCCGCCGTCGCTCCGCCTGACGCCCACCCCGCACCTCATATCTGGAAATCTGGGACACAACTCCATGCGCATCAAGACTCTGACGGCCGCCGCCCTGGCGACGGCGGCCGCGCTCACCCTCTCCGCCTGCGGTTCCGACGGCGACGCAGCGGACGGGGCCCACCACTCCGTCGCCGACGTGTCGGCCGCGCCGAAGGGCAAGGCCGCGACCGTGCTCGACCGGCCCTTCGAGAAGCCGAACTTCGTCCTGACGGACACCAAGGGCAAGAAGTACGACTTCCGCGAGCAGACCAAGGGCAGGCCGACGCTGATCTACTTCGGCTACACGCACTGCCCGGACGTGTGCCCGCTGACGATGAGCAACATCGCCATCGCCAAGAAGAAGCTCCCCAAGGCCGACCAGGACCGGCTTCAGGTCGTCTTCGTCACCACCGACCCCGAGCGGGACACCTCCGCCGAGCTCGGCAAGTGGCTGCCCGCGGCGGGCGACCCGTCCTTCGTCGGCCTCACCGGCGACTTCCCGACCATTCAGGCAGGCGCGCGCCAGATCGGCATCGGCATCGATCCGGCGAAGAAGGAGAAGGACGGTTCCGTCGTCTCCATGCACGGCGCGCAGGTGATCGCCTTCTCCCCCAAGACCGACCAGGGCTATGTCCTGTACGGGGAGGACACCACGGCGGACGACTACGCCAAGGACCTGCCGAAGATCATCAAGGGGGAGAACCCGTGACCCGCCGCACCACGAGCACCCTCGCCTCCGTCATAGCCCTCACCGCGGGCCTGGCGCTGGCGGGCTGCTCCTCGGAGTCCGCACCCGAGCTGAAGGTCAGCGGTGCGTTCATGCCGCAGCCCGTGGGCGACATGGCGGGCGGCTTCCTCACGGTCAAGAACAGCGGTGACACGGCGGACAAGCTCACCTCGGTCACCAGCAGCCTCTCGGACGACGTCCAGATCCATGAGACGAAGAACCAGAAGATGCAGCAGGTGGAGTCCTTCGACATCCCCGCCAATGGTGAGCTGAAGCTCGAACGCGGCGGCAGCCACATCATGTTCATGGCCCTCAAGAAGCACCCCAAGCAGGGCGACAAGGTGGAGATCGAACTGCACTTCGAGAAGGCCGACTCGATCAAGGTCGAGCTTCCCGTGGAGGCGCAGACCCACAACCCGAAGAAGCACTGAGCTACTTGAGGGACTGACGACACACCATGACAGCCACCGCCCCGCGCTTCGGAGCCGCAACTCTTCTGCGGCTGCTGCTCATCACCGCCGCGCTGCTCGGCACCGTGCTCGCCGGCACGGCGAGCGCGCACGCCGCGCTGACCGGAAGCAACCCGAAGGACGGGGCGGTGCTCGCCACCGCCCCGAAGGACGTGACACTCACGTTCTCCGAGCAGGTCGCCATGGGGAACGACTCGATCCGCGTCCTCGACCCCCGCAGCAAGCGCGTCGACACGGGCGAGCTCAACAACCTGTGCAGCGGAAACCTCGTCAAGTACGGCGTCACGCTGCACGCGGGCCTGCCGAACGGCACGTACACCGTCGCCTGGCAGGCCGTCTCCGCCGACAGCCACCCGATCGCGGGCGCGTTCACCTTCTCCATCGGCGCGCCGTCGAAGACCGCGGTGGAGCTGCCGAAGCAGGAGGCGGGCGGGGGACTCGTCGGCACGCTCTACGGCATCGCGCGGTACGCGGCGTACGCGGGGTTCGTCGTGCTCGTCGGCGGCGCCGCGTTCATCCTGGCCTGCTGGCCGCGGGGCGCGGGCGCGCGGCCGATGCAGCGGCTGGTGGTGCAGGGCTGGGTGACGCTGACTGCGGCCACGCTCGCCATGCTGCTGCTGCGGAACCCGTACACCGGCTCGGGAGAGCTGGGCGACGTGTTCGACCTGGCCGGGCTGCAGGCCGTGCTGGAGACCAAGACCGGGGCCGCGCTGGTGTCGCGGCTGCTGCTGCTCGGCGCGGCGGCGCTGTTCGTCGCGGTGCTGTTCGGGGCGTACGCGAAGCGGGACGCGGAGGGAGATGCGGGGGAGGACGCGAAGGGGGACGCGGAGAGTTCGGTAGCGGCGTCCGAGGAGCGCGCCGAGAAGCGCGCCGAGGAACTCGCCAAGGAACTCGCCAAGGAGAAGAAGGACCTGACCTTCGGGCTGTCCATCGGCGGCACGGTCGTCGCGGCCGGGATCGCCTGCACCTGGGCGCTCTCCGAGCACGCCTCGACCGGTGTCCAGCCGGGCGTCGCGATGCCCGTGGACGTACTGCACCTGCTGGCCGTGGCGGCCTGGCTCGGCGGTCTGGCGGCCCTGCTCGTGGCGCTCCACCGGGCGCCTTCGGTCGAACGTACGGCGGTGCTCCGCTTCTCCCGGGTGGCGTTCTGGTCGGTCGTGGTGCTGGCCGTCACCGGGCTCTACCAGTCCTGGCGGCAGGTCGGCTCCTGGTCGGCGCTGACCGGCACGTCGTACGGCCGGCTGCTGCTGCTCAAGGTGGGGCTGGTCGCCGTACTGGTCGGCGTCGCGTGGATCTCGCGCCGATGGACGGCGCGGCTGTCGGAAGGTCCGGCTCCGGTGGAAATCGAGGCCGGGACCGAGGCCGGGATCAGGGGCAAGGCCAAGGCCGAAGCCGAGGCCGGGGCGGACGGGGCCGAGAGTGGCTCCGGGACCGAGGAGGCGCAGCCGGAAACGGACGCCTCGGGGCCGGCCGACCCCGAGCGGGCCGCCCAGCTTGCCCGGCAGAAGGCCGCGGTGGCGACTGCCGCGCGCAAGCGGATCAAGGACGCCGACCCGGAGCGCTCCGGACTGCGCCGTTCCGTACTGGCGGAGGCGGGCGTCGCCGTCGTGCTGCTCGCCGTGACGACCGTCCTCACGTCGACCGAGCCCGGGCGTACGGAGGAGCAGGCGGCGAAGGCCGGCGACTCCGGGGCCGCCTCCACCGCCGTACCCGACCGGCCCGTCGACATCACCCTCCCCTTCGACACCGGCGGCAAGGACGGCAAGGGCACCGCCCGGCTGAGCATCGACCCGGGCAGCTCCGGCGCCAACGAACTGCACCTACGGGTGAACCGCCCCAACGGGCGCCCGCTGGACGTTCCCGAGGTGAAGGTCGCCTTCACCCTGACCGCCGAGAAGATCGGCCCGCTGCCGGTCGTGCTCGACCGGATCGCGACCGGCCACTGGAGCGCGAGCAACATCCAGATCCCGCTGCCCGGCGAGTGGCGGATCCAAGTCACGGTACGGACGTCCGACATCGATCAGGCGACCATCGAGAAGAACGTGAAGATCGGCTGACGTGAGCAGCGACATGGACGTGAGCAGGGACATGGGCGACATCGAGATCTCGCGGCGAAGGCTGCTCGGCACAGTGGGCGCCGCGGGCGCGACCGGGATCGTGCTGGGCGCGGCGCGCGGCGCCGCCGGATACGCGGCGGCCGCCGGCGACCCGGCGACCGCACTGGAGACCGTCGGCTCCGCCTCGGAGGCCTTCTACGGCGAGCTCCAGGCGGGCATCATCACGCCCATGCAGTCCCGCGGCCATCTGGTCGCCTTCGATCTGGCTCCGGGGGCGGGCCGCAAGGAAGCGGTCGCCCTGATGCGCCGCTGGTCCGCGACCGCGGCCCGGCTGATGGCGGGCGAACCGGCCGGGGACGGCGACACGGGCGTCGCGCTGGACGCCGGACCGTCCTCGCTGACCCTCACCTTCGGCTTCGGCCGGACCTTCTTCGACCGTACGGGCCTGGTGGCGCAGCGGCCCGTGGAGCTGGACCCGCTGCCCGCCTTCTCCGCCGACCAGCTGGACGCGCGGCGTTCCAACGGCGATCTGTGGGTGCAGATCGGTGCGAACGACGCACTGGTCGCCTTCCACGCGCTGCGTACCGTCCAGAAGGACGCGGGCGAGGCAGCGCGGGTGCGCTGGCAGATGAACGGCTTCAATCGTTCGCCGGGTGCCACGGCGCAGCCGATGACCGCGCGCAATCTGATGGGCCAGATCGACGGCACCGGCAACCCGAAGCCGTCCGAGCCGGACTTCGACCGCCGGATCTTCGTCCCGGCCGGCGGCACCGGTGGGCAGCACCCGTGGATGGCGAGCGGCTCGTACGCCGTGGTCCGCCGTATCCGCATGCTGCTCGACGACTGGGAGAAGCTGCCGCCGAAGAAGCAGGAGCAGGTGATCGGCCGGCGCAAGTCGGACGGCGCCCCGCTGACCGGCGGCAGCGAGACGACCGAGCCCGATCTGGACAAGACCGGTCCTGATGGACATCTGGTCATTCCCGACAACGCTCATGCCCGTATCTCCGCCCCCGAACAGAACGGGGGCGCGGCGATGCTGCGCCGGCCGTACTCCTTCCACGACGGAATCGCCGCGGACGGTACGCCCGACGCCGGGCTGCTGTTCGTCTGCTGGCAGGCGGACCCGCTGAAGGGCTTCGTGCCGGTGCAGCGCAAGCTCGACCGGGGCGACGCCCTGTCCACGTTCATCCGCCACGAGGCCAGCGGCCTCTTCGCCGTGCCGGGCGGTCCGAAGAAGGGGGAGTACGTGGGCCAGCGGCTGCTGGAGCAGTGAGCACCCATCGCACTCGTCGCACCCGTCGCCGGGAGCAGCGAGGTACACGGGCGCACTAGGGTGACTGGTATGTCCGCGACTCGCTATACGTATCTCGGTCCCGAGGGCACCTTCACCGAGGCCGCCCTGCGTACGCTCCCGGAGGCCGCGACCCGGGAGCTCGTCCCGATGGTGTCCGTGCCGGCCGCGCTCGACGCCGTACGCAGCGGGGAGGCCGCGGCCGCGCTCGTACCGATCGAGAACTCGGTGGAGGGCGGCGTCACCGCGACCCTCGACGAACTGGCCTCGGGCGAGCCGCTGATGATCTACCGCGAGGTGCTGCTGCCGATCACCTTCGCGCTGCTGGTGCGGCCCGGCACGAAGCTCTCCGACGTGAAGACGGTGACCGGCCACCCGGTCGCGCAGCCGCAGGTACGGAACTGGCTGCGCGCCCATCTGCCCGACGCCGTGTGGGAGTCGGCTGCGTCGAACGCGGACGGAGCACGGCTGGTGCAGGAGGGCCGGTTCGACGCGGCCTTCGCCGGTGAGTTCGCGGCGGCGACGTACGGCCTCGAAGCACTGGTCACCGAGATCCACGACGCGGAGAACGCGGAGACGCGTTTTGTACTGGTCGGCCGTCCGGCCCGGCCCGCGGCGCCGACCGGCGCGGACAAGACGTCGGTGGTCATCTGGCAGCGCGACGACCACCCGGGTGCGCTGCTGGAGCTGCTCCAGGAATTCGCGGTGCGCGGCGTGAACCTGATGCTGCTCCAGTCCCGGCCGACCGGCGCGGGGATCGGGAACTACTGCTTCGCCATCGACGCCGAGGGCCATATCTCGGACCGGCGGGTGGGCGAGGCGCTGATGGGTCTGAAGCGGATCTGCCCGAAGGTGCGTTTCCTGGGGTCGTATCCGCGGGCGGGCGTGTCCTCGCCGGAGCACGCCGCGCGCGTACTGAGGCCCGGGACGTCGGACGCGGAGTTCGTGGACGCGGCGGAGTGGCTGGCGCGCTGCCAGGACGGCCGCGCGTAACCCTGCGTTTTCTTTGACCGGTTCCGTCCCCGCTTTCTTCCTACTTTTCGTTACCCACAGAAGTTATCCACAGGCGCGCTTCTCGACCTGGGGACAAGTCGACAACGTAAATCGACATGGTCGACAAATCGCCCCAGTCACCCCAGATGCATCCACAGCGCGTCCGGCAGTCCGGGTCAGCCCAATTCCTTTGATCAACTCTTTGGGGCGAGGAATTCCCACCCGAACGAGTGCGTGGACCAGGTTTGGAAGGGGAATCCTCTGGTCCGCATGCGACTTTCGGAATGATCAATTCCGTAGTCCACAGATCTTCCTCACACCCTGTGGATAACCCCATGAAGCGGCCCACCCCTGTGGACAACGACCCCAAGTTCCGCACTCCCCAAGGGGAACAGGTCAAGCAAGAAGCGGCACTTGCCCCATTTCGGCGACCGGCATCCCGTTCATTGACGGATGTCGGTCCGGATTCACCGTGACGTTCCTCAATTCCGGTAATTAGGGCAAAAGGGAACGCAAGTCAATATCAACTGGGGAGGGGGGAGCACGCACCGGTAGCCTGGTGGGGTGATTGACCTTCGCCTGCTCCGTGAGGACCCCGACCGTGTTCGCGCCTCCCAGCGCGCCCGTGGAGAGGACGTCGAACTCGTCGACGCCCTGCTCTCCGCCGATGAACGGCGCAGGTCGTCCGGCGTCCGCTTCGACGAACTCCGCTCCGACCAGAAGTCGCTCGGCAAGCTCATCCCCAAGGCTTCTCCGGACGAGCGCACCGAGCTGCTGAAGAAGGCCGAGCAGCTGAAGGCCGACGTCAAGGCCGCCGAGGCCGAGCAGAACGAGGCCGACGAGGAAACCCGCCGGCTGCTGCTCCAGCTGGGCAACCTGGTCCACCCGGACGTCCCGGTCGGCGGCGAGGAGGACTTCGCCGTCCTGGAGACGCACGGCACGATCCGTGACTTCGCGGCCGAGGGCTTCGAGCCCAAGGACCACCTGGAGCTCGGTGAGGCGCTGGGCGCCATCGACGTCGAGCGCGGCGCCAAGGTGTCGGGCTCCCGCTTCTACTACCTGACGGGCGTCGGCGCGCTGCTGGAGCTCGCCCTCGTCAACGCGGCGATCGCGCAGGCGACGGAGGCCGGCTTCGTCCCGATGCTGACCCCGGCGCTGGTCCGCCCGCGCGCCATGGAGGGCACGGGCTTCCTCGGCCAGGCCGCGGAGAACGTGTACCACCTGGAGAAGGACGACTTCTATCTCGTCGGCACGTCCGAGGTCCCGCTCGCGGCGTATCACATGGACGAGATCATCGAGGCCGGCAAGCTGCCGCTGCGGTACGCGGGCTTCTCCCCGTGCTTCCGCCGCGAGGCCGGTACGTACGGCAAGGACACGCGCGGCATCTTCCGCGTCCACCAGTTCGACAAGGTCGAGATGTTCTCGTACGTCGACCCGGAGGACGCGGAGAACGAGCACAAGCGTCTCCTGGACTGGGAGAAGCAGTGGCTGACCGGCCTGGAGCTGCCGTTCCAGGTGATCGACGTGGCGTCCGGCGACCTCGGCGCGTCCGCCTCGCGGAAGTACGACTGCGAGGCGTGGATCCCGACCCAGGGCAAGTACCGCGAGCTGACGTCGGCGTCGAACTGCGACGGCTTCCAGGCGCGCCGGCTGTCGGTGCGGATGCGTGACGGCAAGCAGGTCAAGCCGCTCGCGACGCTGAACGGCACGCTGTGCGCCGTACCGCGCACGATCGTCGCGATCCTGGAGAACCACCAGCTGGCGGACGGTTCGGTGCGGGTGCCGGAGGTCCTGCGTCCGTATCTGGGCGGCCGTGAGGTCCTGGAGCCGGTCGCCAAGTGAGTTTTCCGTACCGGCTGATCGCTACGGACCTCGACGGGACGCTGCTGCGCTCCGACGACACCGTCTCGCAGCGCACGCGCGACGCGCTCGCCGCCGCCACGGCGGCGGGCGCCGCGCACATCATCGTCACGGGGCGGGCCGTCCCGTGGACCCGGCACATCCTGGACGACCTGGGCTATCAGGGCCTCGCGGTGTGCGGCCAGGGCGCGCAGGTCTACCACGCGGGCGAGCACAAGCTGCTGACCTCGGTGACCCTTGACCGCCAGCTGGCCGGGCTCGCCCTCTCCAAGCTCGAGGCCGAGGTCGGCCCGCTGTCGCTCGCCGCCAGCCGCGACGGCCTCGATGGCGAGGTCCTCGTCGGCGCCGGCTACCGGGTCCAGGAGGGCCCGCTCCCCGTCGTCGCCTTCGACGACCCGGCCGAGCTGTGGTCCGCCCCGCTCAACAAGGTCTACATCCAGCACCCTGACCTCGACGACGACGCCCTCACCCGGATCGCCCGCGAGACGGTCGGCAACCTGGTGGACGTGGTGATGGCCGGCCCCGGCATCGTCGAGATCCTCCCGCTGGGCCTCAGCAAGGCCACGGGCCTCTCCCTGGCCGCGCGGCGCCTCGGCGTGAAGGCCGCCCAGACGATCGCCTTCGGCGACATGCCCAACGACATCCCCATGTTCGCCTGGTCCGCCCACGGCGTAGCCATGGCCAACGCCCACGACGATCTCAAGGCCGTGGCCCACGAAATCACGGCCTCGAACGAGCACGACGGCATTGCTGTGGTGCTCGAGGAGCTGCTGGGCCGCTAGGGCCTATCGTTCGGATCTTGCCGGGCGGCCTGGTCCAAACGACAGGCCCTAGCCGTTGTGGGCAGTCGGCCCGCTGGGCCGGGGGCACCCCCAGCCCAGGCAAAAGCTCTGGGTGAGGGTGGGCACAACGCCCCGGTACCAGGTGCCGCTACGGTCCGGGCCCACCCCGGCGGGGCCCAGAACCGCCGGAGGCGAAACGCGGAGGATGCGCGGATCGAACGCGCGCGGGGTCCAAGGCCCCGACGACGACTTGCTTCTGAGCAGAAACAGAGCAAGTCGCTGCCTTACCACTCGGCCAATCCTCCGGGAGGGCGGCCCGCGCGTATGCGCGCTCGAAGCGGCCGCCCGGGCAGCAGTCTCGCGGCGGCTCGACGGAGTCCGATGATTACTCCGAAGCCTGCCGTGCGCTGCCCTGCTGGGAGCTCGACGGACTCGTACTCTCGGTCATCGCCGCACCCCTCCCCGGTCCTGAAATGGCATTCGCACGTTTGCGCGACTGCCTCAACTACTGTGCCCGCCCCGTCAGTTCCGCGCCACTGAATTTCGGGCCATTGCGGGACGACAGCCCCGTCAGCCCTTCCTTCGCCGCCGCCACCGTCTGCGCGCCCGGCTCCAGAACCATCCCGCGGGTGGCTCGTCGGACCGCCACGGCTGCGGCTCGGGCGCCGAGCCCCGCCAGCGGGCGGCGAGCATCCGCGCCCGGGCGGACGGCTCGGCCGTCTCCGCGGCCCGTATGAAGTCCTCGTCAAGGACAGCCTCGTCCCAGGACTGCGCCTTTTCCGGCCCGGGGACCCCTTCCGGCCCGGGGATCCCTTCCGGCCCGGGGGCCCCTTCCGGTTGCTCGGCCATGGCGCTCCTCCTCTCGCCCTCCACCCAGTGTCCTCACAGGCTCGTCAGGCGGGCGTGAGAACGGGACCGCCCCCGAGGGCAGTCCCCCGGGGGCCGCCCCCGCTACTCCTCGCCCGCCAGCGTCAGCGTCCGCAGCTTCTGCCCCGCGTACCCCGTCGCCAGCAGCGTGACGCCCACGAGCAGCGCCACCGCGAGCGGCAGGCCCACGTCGGAGGTGATCATCCCCTCGCCGCCGATCTTCTCGGCGAGGGACAGCGACCACTGCTGCACGCTGAGTGTCCGCGCACCCGGCACGAGGCTGCCGAAGAGCGTCTCCCACACCAGGGCGTAGACGAGGCCGATCACGACCGCGTGCCGGCTGACCGTACCGAGCAGCAGGAACAGCGCGCTGTACGCGATCGACGCGACCAGCGCCGCGACCGTGTAGGCAATCGCGATCTGCTGACCGTTGCCGTTGAGGATGTATCCCGCGACGAAGACGGGGATCGCTGAGAACGCCATGGTCACGGCGATCGCCACGATCAGCTTGGTGACGATGATCGTCGGCCGCTTCACCGGCTTGGCGAGCAGATAGACGATCGAACCGTCGTCGATCTCCGGCCCGATCGCTCCCGTACCGGCGATCACACCGATCAGCGGCACCATCGTGGCGATGGCGAAGCCGCCGAGCACATCGGAGGCAATCTGGTCGTCCACTCCGTTGAACGCCCGCACCGCCGCCGCGATGAGCAGCAGCAGCCCCGGGAGGACGAAGAGGACCGCAGCCCGGCGCCGGCCGAGCAAGGCCCGGTAGGTGAGCCGGGCGACTGTCGGGTTGTACATGTCGAAGGCTCCTTTCAGGCCGCTACGAGGTACGAGAAGACCGACTCGAGGGACTCGTCCGAAGGCGAGACCGTCAGCAGCCGGATGGAGTGCTCACGGGCGACCTTCGGCAGCAGTTCCGTGAACCGCCCGAAGTCGACCGCCTGGATCCGCAACGCGCCTTCCTGCAGATCCACTTCGATGCCGGCCGTCGAGGGGTCGGCGATCAGCGCGGCGGCCAGCGCCCGGTCGTCGCTGGAGCGCACCAGATACCGGTGCGGCCGGTCCGTCATGAGCCGGCGGATCCTGCGGAAGTCGCCGCTCGCCGCGTGCCGTCCCGCGACGATCACCTCGATGTGCGAGGCGAGTTGCTCGACCTCCTCCAGGATGTGGGACGAGAACAGGACCGTGCGGCCCTCGGCACCCATCCGCCGGAGCAGCTCCATGAGCTGCATGCGCTGGCGCGGGTCCATGCCGTTGAAGGGCTCGTCGAGGAGCAGCACGCTCGGCTCGTGCACGAGCGCGGACGCCATCTTGACGCGCTGGCGCATTCCCTTGCTGTACGTCGCGATCTTGCGATCCTGCGCGTACTCCATCTCCACCGTGGCCAGCGCGCGCTGGGCTTCCTTCGCGCCCAGTCCGTGCAATTCGGCGTTGGCGACGACGAATTCCCGCCCCGTCAGGAAGTCGTACATCGCCTCGCGCTCGGGCACGACGCCGATCTGCCGGTACACCGCTTCGTTGCGCCAGATCGTCTGCCCGTCGAGGGTGACACTGCCCGTGGAGGGGGCGAGAAAACCACCCATCATGTTGATGAGCGTGGACTTGCCGGCTCCGTTGGGGCCTAGCAGTCCGGTGACGCCCGGGCCGACGGTCATGGTCACGTCGTTGACGGCGACCACGTTGCCGAACCAGCGGGAGGCGTGGTCGATGTTGATGGTTGTCACAGCCCGACCTTTCGGTAGCGGCGCATCAGCACGGCGTACGAGCCGGCGATGAGCGCGAGGACGACCAGCAGATAGACCACGCCGGCTCCGGTGCCGGGGCCCTCTCCTCCGGGGAAGGAGGTGGTCGCGCCGAGGAAGGCGGTCTGCACGCCGTCGATGAGGGTGATGGGCGAGAAGAGGCCCAGCCACTCGACGACTCCGCCGGAGCCGGTCTCGTGTGCGATGGCCTGGACCGTCGACACCGCGCCGTAGGTGATGGTCAGGGTGGCGATGACGGCGGCGACGCCGAAGCCGCGGCGCGGGGTGAGCGCGGCCATGACGAGGCCGAGGCCGCCGAAGAAGAGCGAAAGGAGCGCCACGGAGACCAGCCCCTGCACGAATCCCTTGGTCTGGTCGGAGAAGTCCATCTTCGCCAGCAGCGAGCCGATGTAGAGGATCAGCAGCGGGGTGGCGGTGAGGACGAACAGGGCGGAGGCCATCGCACCGAGCTTGGCGAGGACGTAGTCGACTCGCTCGATGGGCCGCGAGAAGTACAGCGGCACGGTCTTGAAGCGCAGGTCGCGGGAGACGGACTGCGGGGCCTGGGCCGCCAGGAAGAGGCCGATGACCGCCTGCGTGACGATCGCATAGCGGGTGTAGTCGAGCGGCAGATCCTTCATCTTGGTGGCGACCGCGACCGCCACAATGATGGCCGCGGGCACGCACATCACCGCGAAGAGGATCATCGGCAGCACCTTGGACTTGGCGGAGCGGCCGAGTCCGTAAGCGCCGCGCAGCGACTGCGAGTAGAGCGAGCGGCGGGCGTAGGCCCGGCCGAGGCGCGCGCCTTCGTAGTTGCGGTATCCGATGTTGTGGATACGTGTGGTCTCGGTGCGGGGTGTGTCGGTGTGGGTCGTCCCGTTGCTCATCGCGCCGGCACCTCCATGGGCTGGGCCGCTGCCTGCGGGCGGAAGACCTCCGCGATGTGGTGGCGGCGCTGTTCCATCCGTACGAGGCCGAGGCCCAGGGTGGCGACGGTGTCGCGGACGGTGTCGTACGTCTCCTCGCCGGTCGCCTCCAGCAGGAGGATGTGACCGGCCCCCGGCAGCCCCTCCTCGACGCCCTCGTGCAGCGTGATGCCGGCGGCGGCCAGGGCCTCGCGGAGTGCCGCCGTCCCGTCGGGGTGGGCGTCGGAGTCGGTGACCTCGACCGCGAGAGTGGTCGTGATCTGGGTGAAGTCGCTGGTGGAGCTGGAGCGCAGCAGAGCTCCGCCGTCCACGACCACTACGTGGTCACAGGTGCGCTCGAGTTCGCCGAGCAGGTGGGAGGTGACCAGGACCGAGATGCCGAAGTCGGTGTACACGCGGCGGATCAGGCCGAGCATCTCGTCGCGGCCGACCGGGTCGAGGCCGTTGGTCGGCTCGTCGAGGAGCACCAGCTGCGGGTCGTGGACCAGCGCCTGCGCGAGCTTCACGCGCTGCTTCATGCCGGTCGAGTAGCCGCCGATGGGGCGGTACCGCTCCTCGTAGAGGCCGACGTGGCGCAGGGTGTCGGCGGTGCGCTCACGTGCCGCGGTCGGCGGGAGTCCGGACATGCGCGCCATGTGGACCACGAACTCCGTGGCCGAGACATCGGGCGGCAGGCAGTCGTGCTCGGGCATGTAGCCGACGCGCTCACGGATGGCGGCGCCGGAGGTGGCGACGTCCAGGCCGAGCACCTCGGCCCGGCCTTCCGTGGCGGGGGACAGACCCAGCAGGATCTTGATCAGTGTGGACTTGCCGGCTCCGTTGGCGCCCACGAGTCCGGTCACACCGGGCCCGATGTCCAGGGAGAGCCGGTCAAGCGCGGTCACCCGGGGGAACCGCTTGCTCAGGCTTTCGGTCACGATCACAGTCACGGTTCGACGGTAGTGGCGCAGACCACACGCGACGTCAACCCTGGCGGCTGGATCCGCATCAGACTCCAGGCGTACGGGCCCGTAGGGGGCCAGGCCGAAGGAGGACTTGCGCGGAGTTATCCACAGGCCGGTGCATGACTCTTGACGCAGCCGCCGGACATTGTCACATTCATCAGTGTCAAGTTACGGGCACGTACCGCACACGACGAGGGACGGACGGTGGCATGGCCGGCAAGACCTCAGCAGTGAACACAGAACTCGCGACGGACCTGCGGGGGTTCCGGGAGGTGCAGCGCCTGGCGTACGAGTGCGCGGAGGCCGTCGCGGCGCAGCTCAAGCCCGGGGTGACCGAGCGTGAGGCGGCGCGGATGCAGCGGGAGTGGCTGCGCGGGCGCGGCGTGCGCGACTGGTTCCATCTCCCCTTCGCCTGGTTCGGCGACCGTACGGCGTTCGTCAACTTCCGCATACCGCTGCAGTTCTTTCCGACCAACCGGAGGCTGGAGGCGGGGATGCCCTTCATCCTCGACATGGCTCCGGTCTACAAGGGCTTCACCGCCGACATCGGCTATTCGGGCTGCCTGGGCCTCCACCCCGTGCACGACAAGCTGCTCGACGATCTTCAGGCGCACCGCGAGCTGATTCTGCGCGAGGTGCGCGAGCGCCGCACGCTCCGCGAGATCTATGAGGACGTCGACCGGCTGATGGTCCGGCAGGGGTATGCCAACCGGCATCGCGCGTACCCCTTCGGCGTCATCGCCCACAAGGTCGACCGGGTCAAGGAGCGCCCCTGGTCGCCGACGCTCTTCGGGTTCGGCACCCAGTCGCTGAAGGGGCTCGCGAGCGACGCCCTGCACGGCCACCGGGACGGCTGGTCGCCGCTGTGGTCGCCGTACAAGTTCTCCGACCACCCGCCCCAGCCGGGGTTGTGGGCGGTCGAGCCGCACCTCGGCTTCCGGGGTACGGGCGCGAAGTTCGAGGAGATCCTGGTCGTCACCGACTCCAAGGACCCGGAGCAGAGCGCGTTCTGGCTGGACGACGATCTGCCGCATGTGCGGCGCTGGAGCGAGGAGGGGTCGTGAGCGACGCACGCGAGGCCGCCGGGCCGCAGACAGAAGTGATGGCCGAGCCTCTGCGCCGAGCGGGCGGAGATGGGGGCACCCCCAGGCCGAAGGCCCTGGGGGAGAACAATCGGAAGGCGGTGTGAAGGTGGGGATCGAGGGCGCGCGCCGGCGATGGGTGCGTACAGGCGGGATCGAGCTGTGTGTCGCGGAGCTCGGTGACGAGATGCAGCCGACGGTGCTGCTCGTGCACGGCTACCCGGACAGCAAGGAGGTGTGGTCCGAGGTCGCGTCCCGGCTCGCGGAGCGCTTCCATGTGGTGCTGTACGACGTGCGGGGGCACGGCCGCTCCACAGCGCCGGTGCCGCTGCGCGGCGGTTTCACCCTGGAGAAGCTGACGGACGACTTCCTGGCGGTCGCGGACGCGGTCAGCCCGGACCGTCCGGTGCATCTGGTCGGGCACGACTGGGGATCCGTGCAGTCCTGGGAGTTCGTCACGGTGAAGCGGACAGAGGGCCGGATCGCCTCGTTCACCTCGATGTCCGGGCCCTCCCTCGACCACTTCGGGCACTGGATCAAGCAGCGCATGAGCCGGCCCACTCCGCGCCGTGTCGGTCAGCTCCTCGGTCAGGGCGCCAAGTCCTGGTACGTGTACATGCTGCATACGCCGGTACTGCCCGAGCTGGCCTGGCGCGGGCCGCTGGGCAAGAGGTGGCCGAAGATCCTTGAGCGGGTCGAAAAGGTACCGGCCGGCGACTACCCGACACCATCGCTGCCTTCCGACGCGGCGAACGGCGCCTGGCTCTACCGCGACAACGTCCGCGCCCGGCTGCGCCGGCCCCGCTCCGACGCGTACGCCCACGCACCGGTCCAGCTGATCACACCGACCGGGGACGCCTTCCTCTCCGAGCGGCTCTACGACGATCTGGCCCAGTGGGCGCCTCAGTTGGTGCGCCGCACACTGCCCGCCAAGCACTGGATTCCGCGCACCCGCCCGGACCAACTGGCCGTTTGGATCACCGAGTTCGTGACGGCGCACGAGGAAGGCGGGTCGGCCTGGCCGGCTCCCGCGAGCGCGGCCGCCGGTCCGTACACCGAGCGGTTCGGCGGGCAGCTCGTGCTGGTGACGGGCGCGGCCAGCGGTATCGGGCGGGCAACGGCCTTCGCCTTCGCCGAGGCGGGGGCGCGGGTCGTCGCCGTGGACCGGGACGCGGAGGGCGCGGCGAGGACCGCGGAGATGGCGCGGCTGATCGGCGCACCGGCGGCCTGGGGCGAGACGGTGGACGTCAGCGACGAGCAGGCCATGGAAAAGCTCGCAGAGAAGGTCGCCACCGAGTACGGCATCGTGGACGTGCTGGTCAACAATGCCGGGATCGGTCTCTCCGGCTCGTTCTTCGACACGACGAGCGAGGACTGGCGCAGGGTCCTCGACGTCAATCTGTGGGGCGTCATCCACGGCTGCCGCATCTTCGGCAAGCAGATGGCCGAGCGCGGCCAGGGCGGCCATATCGTCAACACGGCCTCCGCCGCCGCCTATCAGCCCTCCAAGGCACTCCCCGCGTACTCGACGTCGAAGGCCGCGGTGCTGATGCTCAGCGAATGCCTGCGGGCGGAACTGGCCGGCCAGGGCATCGGGGTCTCGGCGATCTGCCCGGGCATTGTGAACACGAACATCACGGCGACAGCGCGCTTCGCCGGCGTCTCCGAGGAGGAGCAGCAGCGCCGGCAGCGGAAGTCCTCCCGGCTGTACGGGCTGCGCAACTACCCGCCGGAGAAGGTCGCCGAGGCGGTCCTGCGCGCCGTCGTGAAGAACCAGGCGGTGGTTCCGGTGACTCCGGAGGCCCACGGCGCCCGGCTCCTGTCCCGCTTCACGCCCAAGGCGCTGCGCGCGATAGCCCGGCTGGAGCCGCCGCTGTGAGCGACCACCATGTGATCGCGCCGCGACGCAGGGTGTCGTTCGACGCCGCGATACCCCGCTGCTTCCGGCGGTCGTACCATCCCTCGCAGGAGGGTTCGCTGCGCAAGGCCGTCGAGTATCTCGCGACACCGCCGGCGGCCCGTGCGGCGGCGGGAGCGGTGGGCCGCGCCGCCATCGGGCAGTAGGGAGTGATCGTGTCCGGGGATCAGGCAGTCGAGTACCGGATCGAGGACCTCGCGCATCACAGCGGCGCCACGGTCCGGACGATCCGTGCCTACCAGGACCGCGGGCTGCTGCCCAAGCCGGAGCGGCGCGGCCGGGCCAATGTGTACGGGGACTCGCACCTGGCCCGGCTGCGGCAGATCGCCGACCTCCTCGACCGGGGGTACACACTGGCCTCGATCAAGGAATTGCTGGAGGCCTGGGACGCGGGGCGAGGGCTCGGCGGGGTGCTCGGTCTCGTCGCCGAGGTCCAGGGTCCGTGGACGGACGAGGAGGCGGACAGGATCAGTCGCGCGGACCTGGACGAGACCTTCGGGGGGAAGCCCGACGAGGACGCCATCGCCGAGGCGGTGGAGCTCGGAGTCCTGGAGCGCATCCCCGGCCGGGACGACGAGTTCCTCGTTCCGAGCCCCCAGGAGCTGGCCGTGGCCGCCGAGTTGTATGCGGCGGGCGTTCCACTGCTCGCTATCTCCGGTCATCTGAGGGAACTTCGAGGCCAGGTGGAGCACATCGCCTCTCGTTTCCTGGAGTTCACCACCGAGCATGTCTTCGCCCGCTATCTCGGACATCGGCCGCCGACAGAGGCGGACGCGGCAGAGGCTGCGGCGATGGTGCGCCGACTCAGGCCGCTCGCACAGCAGACGGTCGATGCCGAACTGGCCCGGGCGATGCGGCTGTTCGCGACCCGGCACCTTCAGCACCACCTGAGCGCGGAGGGTCCGGTGCCGCAGGGCGCCGAACCCCGATCCGTGGCGCTGCCCGCCGGGACAATCCGGGCCGTACAGCGCCTGGTTGGCCCGGAGAACGCCGCGGCATTCATCACGGCCGCGACCGAACGGGAGGTTCATGCACGGACATTGGACGCACTTACCGCAATTCACCCTGAACATGGTGAAGTTGATCAAAAGAATTAAATCGCCAGGCCGTTGTCCACAGAGGCGCCAATTCCCCTGTGGATAACCGCACTTGGCTGTGGACCAAACATTTCGATCACTGTCGTCCGGATGAAAATCGCGTGGCGGCACACCGACCTTCCACGGGACTCTGACGGCATGAACGAACAGCGCACCGTCAAGGTGTCGAAGTACCTGTCGAGACATCTGCGTCATCAGCCGGAGCAGATCGGGCTCACTCTGGACGCGAACGGCTGGGTCGAGATCGACGAGCTGATGCGGGCCGCGACCGCGCACGGCTTCCGGTTCACCCGGGCCGAGCTGGACCACGTCGTCGCCGTCAACGACAAGCGGCGCTTCACGATCGACGGCCCGCGGATCCGCGCCAACCAGGGCCACACCGTCGACGTCGACCTGGACCTGCCGCCCGCCGAGCCGCCCGCGTATCTCTACCACGGCACCGTCGCCCGCAGCCTGGACGCGATCCGCGCCGAAGGACTGCGCCCGATGGCCCGCCACCATGTCCACCTCTCGCCCGACCGGGAGACCGCGACCCGCGTCGGCGCACGCCGCGGCCGTCCCGTCGTCCTCTCCGTGGACGCGGGAGCGATGCACCGTGCGGGCCATGTGTTCCATGTCAGCGCCAATGGCGTCTGGCTCGCGGATGCGGTCCCGCCGGAGTTCCTGCGCTTCCCGGCTGACCCCGCCTGACCCCGCACCGGCCCCCGGCCGACCCCGCCTGATCTCCGGATTCAGCGGACGACCGCGGCACACTGCTGCTGACCTGCACATACCCCGGCTGATGCGCACAGCGGCGAGGCCGGTGACAGGACCACCGTACGCTGGAGGGCATGACGTCTCCTCTGCGCCTGAGCACCGTGATCCTTCCCGTGCACCGCTGGAACGAGGGGGGCCGGGCACTCTGGCAGCGCGCCGAGGAGCTTGGTTTCCACGCCGCCTACACCTACGACCACCTGGCCTGGCGGACCTTCCGTGACGGTCCGTGGTTCGGAGCCGTGCCCACCCTGACGGCCGCCGCCGCGGCCACCGACAGGCTGCGTCTGGGCACCCTGGTGACCTCGCCGAACTTCCGGCACCCGGTCACCCTCGCCAAGGAACTGATCACCCTCGACGACATCTCCGACGGCCGGATCACCCTCGGCATCGGCGCGGGCGGCAACGGCTTCGACGCGACCACGCTGCTGAAGAGCGACGAGGAGCCCTGGACCCCGCGCGAGCGCGCGGACCGCTTCGGCGAGTTCGTACCCCTGCTGGACAAGCTGCTGCGCGAGCCGGCCGGGACGACGTACGAAGGAACCTTCTACTCGGCGACCGAGGCGCGGAACGTGCCCGGCTGCGTCCAGCGGCCCCGGCTCCCCTTCGCCGTCGCCGCCACCGGCCCTCGCGGGCTGAAGCTCGCCGCCCAGTACGGACAGGCTTGGGTGACGACGGGCGACCCGAAGCTGTACGAGGCGGGTACCCCTGAGCAGTCGGTCGAGGCCGTCGCAGGACAGCTCACAAAACTGGGCAAGGCCTGCGCTGACGCCGGCCGGGATGCGGCGGAACTCGACAAGATCCTGCTCACCGGATTCACCCCCGACTTCAACCCGGCCACCGCCGCCCCCCGGCTGGGCCGCCCGCTGGAGTCCGTGGACGCGTTCGTGGACTTCGCCGGCCGGCACGCCGAGCTCGGCTTCACCGAGATCGTCATCCACTGGCCCGTCGCCGACTCGGTCTTCGCCGCCGACGAGAAGGTCTTCGAGCAGATCGCGACGGAGGGCCTGGCGCAGCTGCGCTGAGCGGCCGGGTGGCCCGTACTCAAATGTGCGCCCGCCCGCACGGCCGTGCGGGCGGTACGGAAGAATGCGTGCGTGACCTCAGCTAACGATCCTCTGCCGCTCCCCGCCACTGTCCGGCTGATCGCCACCGACCTCGACGGCACGCTGCTGCGCGACGACAAGTCGGTCTCCGACCGCACCGTCGCGGCGCTCGCCGCCGCCGAGGAGGCAGGGATCGAGGTCTTCTTCGTCACCGGCCGCCCGGCCCGCTGGATGGACGTCGTCAGCGACCATGTCCACGGCCACGGCCTGGCGATCTGCGCCAACGGGGCGGCGGTCGTCGATCTGCACGCCGGCGGGGAGCTGCTGGAGGTCCGCCCGCTGGAGCGCGGGACCGCGCTCGATGTCGTGGAAAGGCTGCGGGAAGCGGCACCCGGCACGTCGTTCGCGGTCGAGACCGCCACGGGCATCCACTACGAGCCGGCCTACCCGCCGTTCCACCTCGACCCGGGCGCCACCGTCGCCACCGCCGAGAAGCTGCTTCACGAGGAGGAGCCGGGTTCCGGCACCCCGGTGCTCAAGCTGCTCGCCCACCACGCGGAACTGACCCCCGACGGTTTCCTCACCCTGGCTCGCACGGCCGCCGGCGAAATCGCGACAATCACCCGCTCCAGCCCGAGCGCGCTGCTGGAGGTGAGCGGTCTCGGCGTCTCCAAGGCCTCCACGCTCGCCCTGTGCTGCGCCGAGCGCGGAATCTCGGCGGACGAGGTCGTCGCGTTCGGGGACATGCCCAACGATGTGGCGATGCTGACCTGGGCAGGCACGTCGTACGCGATGGGCAACGCCCACCCGGACGTCATCGCCGCCGCGTCCGGCCGGACCGTCGCGAACAACGAGGACGGCGTAGCGGTCGTCATCGAGCAGATCCTGGCCGCGCGCCGGGCCTAGGTCCTGTCCTTTGGATCGGGTCCACGGCTGATCGGGTCCACGGCCTGGCGGGCCGAGCCTGACGGCGCCGGCCCCAGACCCACTGCTCACTGCCCACCGCCCACCGCCCACCGCCACTGCTACAGCCAGACACCGCGGTCCCTCAGCCAGCCCACCGGATCCACCCCGGACCCCAGATACGGCGTGAGCCGCGCCTCGAAATGCAGGTGCGGTCCCGTCGAGTTGCCGGTGGTGCCGGTCTGACCGACCCACTCACCGGTACGGACCCAGTCCCCCTGGTCGACCGTGACCGCGGCGAGGTGCGCATATTGCGTGTACCAGCCGTCGACGTGCTGGACGACGACCTGCATGCCGAAGCCACCGCCGCAGGAGACGGAGACCACCCGTCCCTCGCCGACCGTCCGCACCGGTGTGCCGATGCCGACGGCGAAGTCCTGCCCCGTGTGCCTGCTCGCCCAATGCGTGCCCGAGCTGTTGAAACCGGCCGACAGTGTGTAGTGCTCGACCGGCGCCACCCAGGACGGCCCACGCGGTGGCTCCGGCTGGCTGAGCCGGACCGCGCCCGCACACTGCCCGGCGGCCGCACTGCGGTTCGCCTGCGCCTGCAGCGTCCACTGCGCCGACTCCAGCTTGGTCTCGATGCCCCGCTTGATCCGCGCCAGCTCCGCGGTGCGCGCATCCAGGCGTTCCCAGGCCTCGCGGGCCTTCTCCTCCACCGCGGCGGTCCGGCGCTCGGCCTTCTCCGCCTCGCCCATCAGCTGGTTCACGGCCATCTCCGCCTTCCAGGCGACCTGACCCCCACTCAGCATCGCGTCCGGGTCGTCGGCGAGCAGCAGCTGAACGGAGAGCGGGAGCGAACCGCCACTGCGGTACTGGGCTCGAGCCACCACACCGATCTCGTCGCGGATCCCCTCGAGCTCGTACCGCACGTCCGCCAACTCCTCCTCGAGCTGGTCGACTCGTACCCGCTCGGCGGCCGCGGCGCGCCGGCCCCGCTCGTACGCCTGGGTGGCCTGCGCCGCCTCCTGGTACAGCCGGGCCACCTGGGCGCTGACGCTCGGCCCGTCGCTCGCCATGGCCGGCGACGCGGGCAGCAGGGTGAAGGAGGCCAGCAGCACGCACAGCAACGGCATGAACAGGCTCCGCTGGAAGTGGTTTTGTTCGTGTCGCATGCTCGGATCGTCACATCGGATATGTCCGGTGTGCTACATTTCGCTGTTTTCGTGCCGCCATCCGGCCCAGTCTGCCCGGAGGGGGCGGAGGCCTCTGCCCGGAAAAGGCGGAGGTCCCGACGCGGCGTCAGATCCCCGGCGACCGCATCAGCCCCCGGACGCCGCATCAGATCCCCGACGCCGCATCAGATCCCCGGCTCCGCTCAGAACTCCGTCGGTTCCCGTCCCGTGGTGGCGGCGGGCGCTGCGGGCGCGGCAGCCTGCGGCTGGAGCGGGGCTTCCCAGATCCCCGGCGCGCACCGGCGGGCGCCGGCGATTGGCGCGACGCGCTCTCCAGCATCATCCCGGTGGCGAACAGCCGCTGGATCACCAGGTCATGAAGGTCACGGACGATCCGGTCCTGGAGGCTTCGGGTCGCCCGTGTCACGGCTTCGAGGCGGTCCTTCGGATCCTCAGGATCTCCGGAGCCCGCGGGACCCTTCGTTCCGGGCGCTGTCATGCACCCGAGAGCAGTAAGCCCTATTTGGCATGGAAAGTCAGCTCCCTGAGCCGGCTTCCAGGAGATCAGCGGCCCGCTCGCGCTCCAGCATGCGGCGCAGCGGGCCCTCCGCCTCGGCAAGCTCGGCGTAGGAGCCGCGCTGTACGGTCCGGCCGTCGTCAAGAACCAGCACCTCGTCGACCGCCTCGAGCCCCCGGAGCCGGTGGGTGATCAGCACCGTCGTACGGCCCTCGGTGGCGGTCAGCAGATCCGCGGTGAGCGCATCCGCCGTCGCCTGGTCGAGGTGCTCGGCCGGCTCGTCGAGCAGCAGTACGGGGAAGTCGGCAAGGAGCGCACGGGCCAGGGCGAGGCGCTGGCGCTGGCCCCCGGAGAGCTGGGCGCCGTGCTCGCCGACATGCGTGTCGAGGCCGTCCGGCAGGCCGTCGGCCCACTCCAGCAGCCGGGCGGCGGCGAGCGCTGCACGCAGTTCGTCCTCGGACGCTCCGGTACGGGCGAGCCGGAGGTTCTCGCGGATGGAGCTGTCGAAGAGGTGGGCGTCCTGTGCGCAGAGCCCGACGAACTGCCGCACGGTGTCCCCGTCCAGCGCCGCCGCGTCCGCTCCGCCGATCGTGTACGTCCCGGCCCGCGCGTCCAGGAAGCGCAACAGCACCTGGGCGAGGGTGGTCTTGCCCGAACCGGAGGCGCCGACCACCGCGATCCGCTGGCCCGCCGTGAGCGTCAGGTCGAACCCGGTGAGCGCGTCCCGCTCCTGGTCCGCGTGGCGAGCCGCGAGCCCACGGACCTCCAGCGGGAACGCGGACGCGGGCGCCGGGGCCGGCGCCGACGGCTCGTGCACCGGTGCGGGAGCGTTGATCACCTCGAAGACCCGCTCGGCGCTCCGCTTCACCCGCTGCCGGTACTGAACGGCGAGCGGAAGCCCGGTGACCGCCTCGAACGCGGCGAGCGGCGTCAGCACGACGACGGCGAGCTCAACACCCTCGATCCGGCCCGCGTGCACGGCCAAGACGCCCGCGTACGCGGCGAAGGCGACGGTCAGTCCACAGGCCACGGCGGACAGCCCGCCGCCGAGCGCGGTGGCGGTCGCTGCGCGCGACGCGATCCGGGTCAGTCCGTGATCGGCATTCCGTACCGCGGCCATCCGGTCCTTCAGCGCCCCGGCGACGGTCAGCTCGGCCGTACCGCGGAGCAGATCGACGACCCGGGTGGCGAGCACACCGCGGGCGGGGGCGAGCCGCCGCTCGGCATTCCGCGCGCACGCCCCGCTGACCGTCGGCACGGCCACCCCGGCGACGAGCAGCCCGACGGCCAGTACCGCACCGGCCTCCGGCAGGAGCCAGGCAGTGAACCCGACCGAACCCGCCCCGACGACGACCGCGGCCCCCGCGGGCAGCAGCCATCGCAGCCAGTAGTCCTGGAGTGCGTCGACATCCGCGACGAGCCGCGACAGCAGGTCACCCCGGCGGGTGCGGCGCAGCCCGGCCGGCGCGATCCGCTCCAGCCGCCGGTACACGCCGACCCGCAGATCGGCGAGCATCCGCAGCACGGCGTCGTGCGACACGAGCCGCTCGGCATACCGGAACACGGCCCGCCCGATCCCGAAGGCCCGCGTCGCCGTCACGGCCACCATCAGATACAGCACCGGCGGCTGCTCCGACGCCCGCGAAATGAGCCACCCGGAAACCGCCATGAGCCCCACGGCCGATCCGAGCGCCAGGCTCCCGAGCACCAGCCCCACAATGAGCTGCCCCCGCAACGACCCCGCCATCGCCCGTACCCGCGCCAGTGCCCCGAGACGAGTGCCCTCGTCCGCATGCCTCAGTGCGGCGGCACTTGGGCCCGCACCCGGGACCGCACCCGCATCATCCCCCGCAGGTGCGACCTGCGGACCGCTCGGCGCAGACGACGGCTGCGGCCACCCGGAAGGGCTGGGAGAACCCGGGATTCCCCCCTCGACGGCGGGTCGAAGCTCCACCACCCGGTCCGCCAGCGACAACAGCGCCGGCCGGTGGACGACGAGCAGCACCGTCCGCCCCCGCGCCAGCCGCCGCACCGCGTCCACGATGCCCGCCTCGGTCTCACCGTCCAGCGCGGCCGTGGGTTCGTCGAGCAGCAGAAGCGGCCGGTCCGCGAGGAAGGCCCGGGCGAGCGCAAGCCGTTGGCGCTGCCCGGCGGACAACCCCTCGCCGTCCTCGCCCAGGACCGTGTCCGTCCCCTGCGGCAGCCCGGCCACGAAGTCGTACGCCCCCGCGTCCCTCAGCGCCGCCGCGACGTGTGCGTCATCCGCGTGCGGACGTGCGAGCCGCACGTTCTCCGCGACCGTTCCGGCGAAGAGATACGGCCGCTGTGGCACCCAGGCAATGTGCCGGCGCCATTCCTCAAGGTCCACGGAGGCCAGGTCCACAGGGGCCTCACCGGCGCTCCCAACCCGCACGGCCCCCTCGTCCGGCGGCGCGAACCCCAGCACCACATCCAGCAGCGTCGACTTCCCTACCCCGCTCGGCCCGACCAGCGCGACGGTCTCACCGTTCTCCACCACGAGAGAGGCCGCGTCCAGCGAGGGCTCGGACCGCCCCTCATGCCGTACGGTCACGGAATCCAGCTCCAGCCGGATTCCACGCGCGCCCGGCACCGCCGCCATGCCGCCTGTGCGGACCGGCGCTTCCAGTACCGCGAAGATCTCCTCCGCTGCCGACAGCCCCTCCGCCGCCGCGTGATACTGCGCCCCGACCTGCCGGATCGGCAGATACGCCTCGGGCGCGAGGATCAGCACCACGAGGCCGGTGTAGAGATCAAGATCGCCGTGGACGAGCCGCATCCCGATGCCGACCGCCACCAGCGCCACCGACAGCGTCGACAGCAACTCCAGCGCGAACGACGAGAGAAACGCGATCCGCAGCGTCTTCAGCGTCGCGCGCCGGTACTCCGATGTGATCGTCCGGATCGACTCGGCCTGCGCCTTCGCCCGCCCGAAGACCTTGAGCGTCGGCAGCCCCGCGACCACATCCAGAAAGTGCCCCGACAGCCGTGACAGCAGCTTCCACTGACGGTCCATCCGGGCCTCGGTGGCCCAGCCGATCAGCACCATGAAGACCGGAATCAGCGGCAGGGTCACCACGATGATCGCCGCCGACACCCAGTCCTCGGTCACGATGCGCGCGAGGACCGCCACCGGGACCACAACCGCAAGTCCGAGCTGCGGCAGATACCGGGCGAAGTAGTCGTCGAGTGCGTCCACGCCTCGCGTGGCCAGGGCGGCCAGTGAACCGCTCCGCTGTCCGCTCAGCCATCCCGGGCCCAGCCGCGAAGCCCGGTCCAGCAGCCTCATCCGCAGCTCGGACTTGACCGCCGCACTCGCCCGGTACGCCGCCAGTTCGGTCAGCCAGGCCACCAGCCCCCGACCCGCCGCGACCGCCGCCAGCAGCATCAGCGGGGTCCGCAGCTCGGAGGCGTCCAGCCCTCGCTGGAACGCCCCCACGACGACCTCGGCAATGAGCATCGCCTGGGCGACGACCAGCGCCGCCCCGGCAAGACCAAGAGCCACCACGGCCGCCATGAAGAGGCGGGTGGCCCTGGCGTACCGAAGCAGACGCGGGTCGACGGGTTTCACGTGAAACATCCCTCAGTCAGGGGACTCGGCGGTCCCTACGGAACTCAGTGCGAGTCGGCGATGTGCTGCGTACCGATCCGCTTCCGGAACACCCAGTACGTCCACCCCTGGTACAGCAGCACCACGGGTGTAGCGATCGCCGCACACCACGTCATGATCTTCAGCGTGTACGGGCTCGACGAGGCATTCGTCACCGTCAGGCTCCACTCCTCATTGAGCGACGACGGCATGACGTTGGGGAAGAGCGTCAGGAAGAGCATCGCGACCACGGCCACGATCGTGACGCCCGACAGTGCGAACGACCACCCTTCGCGGCCCGCCTGGTTCGCCACGATCGCGCCGACGAGTGCCACCACGGCGACGATCATCGCGGCCAGGCTGGTCCCGTCACCCTTGTCCGCCTGGGTCCAGCTCAGGAAGCCGAGCGCCAGCACAGCGGTGACCAGCCCCAGCGTCAGCGCCAGCTTCCGCGCCCGACCGCGGATGTCCCCGACGGTCTTCAGCGCTGCGAACACCGTCCCGTGGAAGGTGAACAGGAACAGCGTCACCAGTCCGCCGAGGATCGCGTACGGATTGAGCAGGTCGCCGAAGGTGCCGACGTACTCCATCTCCGCGTCGATCTTCACGCCGCGCACGATGTTCCCGAAGGCCACACCCCACAGCACCGCCGGCACCAGCGAGGTCCAGAAGATCGCCTCCTCCCAGTTGCGCTGCCACCGTTCCTCAGGCCGCTTCGCCCGGTACTCGAACGCGACACCGCGCACGATCAGACAGACCAGGATGATCAGCAGCGGCAGGTAGAAGCCGGAGAAGAGCGTGGCGTACCACTCGGGGAACGCTGCGAACGTCGCACCGCCCGCCGTCAGCAGCCACACCTCGTTGCCGTCCCAGACAGGACCGATGGTGTTGATCAGGACGCGCTTCTCGACCCGGTCACGGGCGAGCAGCTTCGTCAGAACGCCGACCCCGAAGTCGAAGCCCTCGAGGAAGAAGTAGCCGGTCCAGAGGACGGCGATGAGTACGAACCAGACGTCGTGGAGTTCCATGCCTCAGCTCCCAGTCCTCGGTCTCAGTAGGAGAAGGCCATAGGCCGGTCGGCGTCACGGTCGTCGCCGCCGATCTTGGTGGGCGGATTGAGGTCGGATTCGGTGAGCTCGGGAGGCCCTGCCTTGACGTACTTCACCAGCAGCTTGACCTCGATCACGGCGAGCACCGCGTAGAGCGCTGTGAAGACGATCATCGAGGTGAGCACCTCACCCTGGGAGACGCCGGGGGAGACCGCGTCACGGGTGCGGAGCACGCCGTACACGACCCAGGGCTGCCGCCCCATCTCGGTGAAGATCCAGCCCCAGGAGTTGGCGATCAGCGGGAAGCCGAGCGTCCAGATGGCGAGCAGCCAGTAGAGCCGGGTGAGCTTCGGGCCGAGCGGCTTCTTGAACAGCACCACATGCGGCACTTCGTCCTCACCGACCCGCAGCGCGGACAGCAGCATGAACTTCTTGCGGGTCAGCCAGAGCCCGGCCAGGCCGATCGCGAACGAGGCCATACCGAAGCCGATCATCCAGCGGAAACCCCAGTAGGTGACGGGGATGTTGGGCCGGTAGTCGCCTGGCCCGTACTTCTCCTGCTCGGCCTTGTTGGTGTCGTTGATCCCCGGCACGTACGAGGTGAAGTCGTCGTTGGCCAGGAAGGACAGCAGACCGGGGATCTCTATCGCGACCTTGTTGTGGCCCTTGTCGACATCGCCGTACGCGAAGACGGAGAAGGGTGCCGGACCCTCGCCGTCCCAGAGCGCCTCGGCCGCGGCCATCTTCATCGGCTGCTGCTTGAACATGACCTTGCCGAGGAAATCGCCGCTGAGCGCGGTGAGCAGACCGGCGATGACGACGGTGACCAGCCCCAGCCGCAGCGAGCTCTTCATCACCGGGATGTGCTTCTTGCGCGCGAGGTGGAAGGCAGCGATGCCGACCATGAACGCGCCGCCCGTGAGGAAGGCAGCGGAGAGGGTGTGGAAGACCTGCGTGAGGGCGGTGTTCTGGGTCAGCACGAGCCAGAAGTCGGTGAGCTCCGCCCGCCCGTTCTCCTTGTTGATCCGGTAGCCGACCGGGTGCTGCATCCAGGAGTTGGCCGCCAGGATGAAGTACGCGGAGAGGATCGTGCCGATGGAGACCATCCAGATGCAGGCGAGATGGATCTTCTTCGGGAGCTTGTCCCAGCCGAAGATCCACAGCCCGATGAAGGTGGACTCGAAGAAGAAGGCGATCAACGCCTCGAAGGCGAGCGGAGCTCCGAACACATCGCCGACGAAGCGCGAGTAGTCGGACCAGTTCATGCCGAACTGGAACTCCTGCACGATGCCGGTGACCACGCCCATCGCGATGTTGATCAGAAAGAGCTTGCCCCAGAACTTGGTTGCCTTGAGGTACTTCTCCTTCTCCGTACGCACCCATGCCGTCTGCAGTCCCGCCGTCAGGGCGGCCAGCGAGATCGTCAGAGGGACGAAGAGGAAGTGGTAGACGGTGGTGATGCCGAACTGCCAGCGCGCCAAAGTCTCTGGCGCCAGAGCTAGGTCCACGTCGTCTCTCCTTACGTCGGCGTGGTCACATCGGCGCGGTCACGGCAGTTTGCCCCGTTAATCCCACCCATTCCGGGATAGCCAGGACGTGCTTGTGAACGCGTTCACATTCACAAGCATTATGGCTCATACGAAATCCGCACCATCGACCGGGGTCCCCCCGTCGGCCACCGATCGGCCACTCGCCCGGTTACCCGGCAGTCGCCCTTCCTGACATCTTCAACATATTGTTGAATCTGCCGAATGAAGATCCGAATCTCCTGGCCCGCCGGACAGCTCACGGCGACCCTCGAAGAAACCCCCACGAGCAAGGCGCTCGCGGGGGCTCTCCCGGTCTCCTCCACCGCCCACACCTGGGGCGAAGAGGTCTATTTCACTGTGTTCTCCCGGGGGACGACCCCCGGAGCACCCGGCTCCGTCTCCCCCGCCCTCGAGGCCGACGCACGCCAGGTGGTGGACCCGGGCACGGTCGCGTTCTGGACCGAGGGCGACGCTCTGGCACTGCCCTACGGACCGACGCCCATCTCTCAGGGCGACAAGCCCCGCCTCGCGAGCCCGTGCAACATCCTCGGCCGGATCGACGGCGATCCACGCGTGCTCGCGACCGTACGGCCGGGCGACCCGATACGCGTCGAGCACGTGACGGACTGAGCCGCGCGTCCCCGGGGGAGGGCGCACCCCGGGGAGAGACGCCCGGACACCCCGGGTGCCCGGCCGGCTACAGCTCCTTGCGGAACGCCTCCGCCGTCTGCAGGAACACGTCATTCGCCTCGCACTCGCCGATCGTGACCCGCACGCCCTCACCGGCGAACGGCCGCACCACGACCCCGGCCCGCTCGCACGCCATGGCGAAGTCGACCGTGCGCTCGCCGAGCCGCAGCCAGACGAAGTTCGCCTGTGTCCGCGGCACGGTCCAGCCCTGCTTCACCAGCCCGTCGTACACACGCGTCCGCTCGGCGACCAACGAGCCGACCCGCCCGAGCAGTTCGTCCTCCGCACGCAGCGACGCGACCGCGGCGTCCTGGGCGAGCTGGCTGACACCGAACGGCACCGCCGTCTTGCGCAGCGCGGCGGCCACCGGCTCATGGGCGATCGCGAAACCGACCCGCAGCCCCGCCAGCCCGTACGCCTTCGAGAAGGTACGCAGCACCGCGACGTTCGGCCGGTCCCGGTAGATCTCGATGCCGTCGGGCACGTCGACGTCCCGGATGAACTCGCGGTACGCCTCGTCCAGCACCACCAGGACATCGGACGGGACCCGGTCGAGGAACCGTTCCAGCTCCGCCCGGTGCACCACGGTGCCGGTGGGGTTGTTGGGGTTGCAGACGAAGATCAGCCGGGTCCGGTCGGTGACCGCGTCCGCCATCGCGTCCAGATCGTGCACATCGCCCGAGGTCAGCGGAATCGGCACCGACGTGGCCCCGCTGATCTGGGTGATGATCGGATACGCCTCGAAGGACCGCCACGCGTAGATCACCTCGTCGCCCGGCCCCGATGTGGCCTGCAGCAGCTGCTGGGCGACGCCCACCGAGCCGGTGCCGGTCGCCAGATGCGAGACGGGAACCCCGAACCGGTCGGCGAGCTCGTTCATCAGGCCCGTGCAGGCCATGTCCGGGTACCGGTTGAAGCCGCCGGCCGCGGCGATGGTGCTCTCCATCACGCCCGGCAGCGGCGGGTACGGGTTCTCGTTGGAGGAGAGCTTGAACGCGACCGGACCGCCTGGCGCGGCGGGCTTGCCAGGCTTGTATGTGGGGATGCCGTCCAGCTCGGCGCGCAGCTTGGGGCTCGTCTCGCTCACCGCAGGTCCTCCTCGACCGTCGACCTCAGGCCGTACACATCAGTACCGCTCACCAATACTGCTCACCTTATGAGGATTCCCCGCTCCTGCGAATGGGCGGACGGGAACCGCGAGGAAAGCGGACGGCAACCGCGGGGAAGGGGGGAGCGCTCCCCGCCTGGCGCGCGCCGGTAGCTCGCTCCGTGGCGCGCATCCCCCGTAGTGGTGAGTTGAGACCTCTTCGAGACATCGGTCATTTGGCAGGCCTATACGGGTCGGCAGCGGCGAGACCAGCGTCACGCCTACCAACTCCCTTGATTTCAAAGGTAATTGGGTATGCCACACCATGCAGAAACGTGCCTGTCAATGACTGCATATGCGACCGGCCCAACCGCCTGCCATCGCCCTACTATCGGCCTGCCATGACAGCAGCAGGGAAGCACCAGGTGAGCCGGACGGAGACATCACGCCGGGGCAGCCGGCAAGGCCGGGCGGGCATCCGGGACGTAGCCGCCGCAGCCGGTGTCTCCATCACGACCGTCTCAGACGCACTGAACGGAAAGGGCCGGCTCCCGGACGCCACCCGCCGCCATGTCCGCGAGGTCGCCGACCGGCTGGGCTACCGCCCGTCGGCCGCGGCCCGAACGCTCCGTACCGGCAAGTCGGGACTCATCGGCCTGACCGTGACGACGTACGGGGATGAACCTTTCACCTTCACAGAATTCGCGTACTTCGCGGAGATGGCGAGAGCCGCGACCTCAGCCGCGCTCGCCCGCGGCTACGCCCTCGTCATCCTCCCCGCCACCTCACGCCATGACGTCTGGTCGAACGTCGCCCTCGACGGCACCGTCGTCATCGACCCCTCCGACCACGACCCGGTGGTCACCGAGCTGGTCCGCCAGGGCCTCCCCGTCGTCTCCGACGGACGCCCCGCCGGCACCCTCCCGGTCACCGCATGGGTCGACAACGACCACGAAGCCGCCGTCCTCGCACTGCTCGACCACCTCGCCGCCGCCGGAGCCCGCCGGATCGGCCTGCTCACCGGCACCACCACCGACACCTACACCCGGCTCTCCACCACCGCGTATCTGAACTGGTGCGAACGCGTCGGCCAGGATCCGGTCTACGAGGCGTACCCCGCGCACGACCCGTGCGCCGGGGCCGTCGCCGCCGACCGGCTGCTCGCCCGGCCCGACCGGCCCGACGCCGTCTACGGTCTCTTCGACCCCAACGGCACCGACCTGCTCGCCGCCGCCCGGCGGTACGGGCTGCGCGTCCCCGACGATCTGCTGCTGGTCTGCTGCAGCGAGTCCACCGTGTACGCCAACACCGAACCGCCCATCACCACCCTCTCGCTCAAACCGCGGCGGATCGGCACCGCCGTCGTCCAGCTGCTCATCGACGCCATCGAGGGAATCGACGGCGGCCGTCCGGTCGAGCAGGTGATACCGACCGAACTCATCGTCCGTACGTCGTCGCAACGCCGTTCGCCACGGACGACCGTCAGCCCTCCGCGGTCACCCTCCCAGGACGAGACGCAGGAGTAGACACGGGACTGGACACAGGACTGGACGCAGGCCAAGGCTCAGGACGAGACTCCAGGTCAGGCAGGACTCAGGACTAGACCAGCTCAATTGGGGCGAAACAACCAGTGAACCCGGGGTGTACCCGGATTCAGCACCCCTGGTGCGTCACACAGCACGATCCGCATTCCTATGATGGGCGCACGACACCGAGGACCTCCCCGACCAGGACGGTCCGATGGTGCAGGGCGGCACGACGGTGGTGGAGGGGTCGATGACACAGGGGGCCGGTCAGGGACCCGTGGAGCGGACGGCGACGTTGCGTGACTTCCGCGTGCCCCCGTACGCACAGGTCCCCGTGCAGTCGCAGGTCCCCATGCAGCCACAGGCCCCGGTGCAGCCACAGGCCCACGCCCAGGTGCCCCCGCACCCCGGCAACGCCTTCCCGGACGACGAGCCGCCCGAGGGCTACACCCCCACCGAGCGCGACCTGCCGGTGATCAACCGCGGCGACACCGTCCAGGTGACCGTCACCCCCGACGAGGCGCCCGCGCCCGCATCCGATGGGCTCGGTCCGCTCTACGTCGTCGGTGACGTCCACGGCTATCTCGACGAACTCGTGGCCGCCCTCGCCGAGCAGGGCCTCATCGACGCCGAAGGCCACTGGTCCGCCGGGAACGCCCGGCTGTGGTTCCTCGGCGACTTCACCGACCGCGGCCCCGACGGCATCGGCGTCATCGACCTCGTCATGCGGCTCTCCGCGGAAGCCGCTGCGGCCGGCGGCTACTGCAAGGCCCTGATGGGCAATCACGAACTGCTGCTCATCGGCGCCCGGCGCTTCGCCGACACCCCCGTCAACTCCGGCGCGGGAACCGCCACCTTCCAGGCGGCCTGGCTGCTCAACGGCGGCCAGAAGAGCGACATGGACCGCCTCCAGGACGTCCATCTGCAGTGGATGGCCCGGCTGGACGCGGTGGTCGAGGAGGACGGGCATCTGCTGATGCACTCCGACACGACCGCCTACCTCGAGTACGGCACCACGATCACGGACGTCAACGACAACGTCCACGAGATCCTCAACCGGAACGACGCCGACGAATGCTGGGACCTGTTCCGCAAATTCACCAAGCGCTTCGCCTTCCGTGACGACGACGGCCCGCAAGCCGTGCGCGAACTCCTCGACGCCTACGGCGGCACCCGCATCGTCCATGGTCACAGCCCGATTCCGTATCTGCTGGGAGTAGTCGGCACGGAGGATGCGGCGGACGGTGAGGAGAGCTCCGGCCCGGTCGTCGAGGGCCCGCACGTGTACGCGGACGGACTCGCCATCGCCATGGACGGCGGAGTGACCATGGCCGGAAAGCTGCTGGTCGTCCAGCTTCCTCTGCATGACTGAACGAATCCGGGGCAGGCGATTTCCGGAAACCCCCTGTCACCCCGTGCCTTAACCGCTCTACCATCGGCTTATCCGTAGCAGGCTCTCCTCCGTTTCCGCCCAACTGCCCCACCCACGTGGGCAAACCGGCCCTACGGAGCATCGGGGGATGCACATGAACAGCGCTCCGCACCTGCTGACCGAGGATCGCGCCGAGTACGAGCGCATCCTCGACGACGCGCTGCGCAACGCGCACGACCGTCCGGATCTCACTGCCGTCGGGGAGCGGCTCAACGCGGAACAGCTGCGTACGATGGCGCTCAACGCGATCGCACTGATAACCGCTTCGGCCGCCGCCGAGTACGAGTACTTCGTGAACGTCCGCGAGGAGAGACGCTCACCCGTCGGCGCGTCCGTACGCCATTCGGAGCCGAGCCCCGCAGCCGGCGACACCGCCGAATCCGGTGCCGGATTCGGCGCCGTGCTCACCGTCCTCGCGCCGGTCCTGGCCGGCACCGCCGCGGTGATCTTTCTGTTCGTGGGCTATGTCCTGAAGATGCTCAGCCCTGAACCCTCCTTCGCGGAGACCCTGCTGACGGTGGGCTGGTTCTTCGGGGCGCTCACGGCCGCGGGGCTCCTCGCCGCCGCGATCGGCCTGCTGATCACGGCACTGCGCAATGGCGCCACCCAGCTGCCCGCCGAGGACGCGGGCGGCGAACTGCCCGACGAGGTGGCACGTGCCAAGGAAGCCTGGCGGCACGCGCTGCTGGAGCGTGGCGTCATTCCGTTCCTGCGGGCGGCCCTGGCCGATCCCAGTGCCGATCCCGCGTCGCCCGCACCACCGCGCAACGTGAACCGGATCCCCAAGGTCGGTTACAGCGGACCCGACTTCTCCAGCCCGAGCGAGGGCTCGTCGGCCGGCTCCCGGCCGACGTTCACGAGCCCGGACTTCACGAGCCCGGACTTCGGCCCTCCGGAGCATCAGCCCGAGTAGCCCCCGGGCAGCAACCGCGCAGTCCCGGTCAGTGGACCGCCCGGCTGCGCAGCTGCCCGGGGGTGGTACCCAGCCGTTCGCGCAGGAGCGAGGTGAGTGTCGCGGCGTTCTCATAGCCCACTCGGCGCGCCACCACATCGGTCGGCAGACCCGTGGTGCGCAGCAGATGCGTCGCCTGTTCGAGCCGGATCTGCTGGGCGAACCGCAACGGCGAAATGCCCAGCACCCGGTCCAGCGCCCGCTGCAGGGTGCGCTCGCTCGCACCGACCGCCCGGGCCGCGTCCGCGATGCGCAGGGGACGGTCGATGTGCTCGCGCACCCAGCGTTCGTACGCGCTGACCGTCGGGTCCGTACGGGCGAGATGGCCGGGGATGGCGTAGCTCGCCTGCGTGGGACGGCTGTCGACCACGAGGTAGCGGGCGGTGAGGTCGGCGAGGGCCGGACTGCTCTCGCGCACGAGGCAGAGCGCGAGGTCGAGGTGGGCCATGGCGGCGCCGGCCGTCGTGACACCTTCCGCGTGGGTGACCATGTGGGTCTCGTCCAGGGCCACGCGGGGGTAGCGCTGCCGGAAGGGAGGCGCCAGCCACCAGCTCGTGGTGGCAGGCAGTCCGTCCAGGACCCCGCTCTCGGCGAGCATCCACGTCCCCGTACACGCGGCCGCCAGGCGGAGCCTGTCGGCGCGCGCCTGCCGCACCTCGTCGCGCACAGGCTGCTGCCCGGGCCCGCTCACCCACTCCGTGAGCGGCCCCGGCCGCTTGAACCCGACACCCGGCACGACCATCACATCCGGCGATCCCGCCGCCGCGGGCGTGGCCGCCTCCACCAGGTGCCCGGCGGCCGTACGAACCGGTCCCCCCGGGCCGACGCACGTCACCTGCCAGGGTGGGGGCGGCTCGGTCAGTTCGTCGCGCAGTTCATTGGCCGTCTGGAGGACATCGAGCACCGAGGCGAGCCCGGAGTCGAAGACTCCGTCAAAGACCAGCACCGAGATCTTCATGTCGGAAACGGTAAAGGACGTGTCGGATCCGCCACTGGGAGGGGGTTACGGTGGCCTCATACGTTGATCACACCGGCCGGAACCCGACCACAGACCACACCACCGATGACCGACGATCGACGGAGATCCCGATGACCAACGACACCACCCGCCTCGGCCTGCTCGCCCGTATCGAGGCCAAGCCGGAGCACGCCAAGGAGATCCAGGACCTGCTCACCGGCGCGGTCGCCCTCGCCGAACAGGAGACCGGCACCACGGTCTGGTTCGCCCTGCGTCTGGGCCCCACCTCGTTCGGTGTCTTCGACGCCTTCGGCAGCGACGAGGCCCGCCGCGCCCACCTCGAAGGCAAGATCGCTGCCGCCCTCATCGACGCGACCCCGCTCCTCACGGAAGCTCCGGACATCCGCCCGGTGGACGTCCTCGCCGCGAAGCTCCCCTCTGCCTGACACATCCGCACACGCACACGGACACCCGGGCGCTGCCGCGGGGGTCCCCGGCCAGGCCCTGTCCGGTCCGGACAGGGCTTGGCCCGGTTCTCAAAGACGGGTCCAGTCCACTTGGTCGGACGGACCGGATCAGTCGGCCAGCGGGAGATACACGCGGTTGCCGGCCGCGGCGAACTCGGCGGACTTCTCCGCCATGCCCGCCTCGATCTCGTCCGGCTTCAGGTCGCCGCCGTGCTCGCGCCGGATGTCCTGGGAGATCTTCATCGAGCAGAACTTCGGACCGCACATCGAACAGAAATGCGCGGTCTTCGCCGGCTCGGCGGGCAGCGTCTCGTCGTGGAACTCCCGTGCCGTGTCCGGGTCCAGGGCCAGGTTGAACTGGTCCTCCCAGCGGAACTCGAAGCGCGCGTCGGAGAGGGCGTCGTCCCACTCCTGCGCGCCCGGGTGCCCCTTGGCGAGATCCGCGGCATGAGCCGCGATCTTGTAAGTGATGACGCCGGTCTTGACGTCATCCCGGTTCGGCAGGCCCAGGTGCTCCTTGGGCGTGACGTAGCAGAGCATCGCCGTGCCCCACCAGGCGATCATCGCGGCACCGATGCCGGAAGTGATGTGGTCGTACGCGGGCGCCACATCAGTCGTCAGGGGCCCCAGGGTGTAGAAGGGCGCCTCTTCGCAGATCTCCTGCTGAAGGTCGATGTTCTCCTTGATCTTGTGCATCGGGACATGTCCCGGGCCCTCGATCATCGTCTGTACGTTGTGACGCTTGGCGATCGTGTTGAGTTCCCCGAGGGTCTTCAACTCGGCGAACTGCGCCTCGTCGTTGGCGTCCGCGATCGACCCGGGTCGCAGGCCGTCGCCCAGCGAGTACGTCACGTCGTACGCGGCGAGGATCTCGCAGAGCTCCTCGAAGTTCTCGTACAGGAACGACTCCTTGTGGTGCGCCAGGCACCACGCCGCCATGATCGAGCCGCCGCGCGAGACGATGCCGGTCTTGCGGCGGGCCGTGAGCGGTACGTACCGCAGCAGCACACCCGCATGGACCGTCATGTAGTCGACGCCCTGTTCGGCCTGCTCGATGACGGTGTCCTTGTAGATCTCCCAGGTCAGCTCTTCGGCGCGGCCGTCAACCTTCTCCAGTGCCTGGTAGAGAGGGACGGTGCCGATCGGCACGGGGGAGTTGCGGAGCACCCACTCGCGGGTGGTGTGGATGTTGCGGCCGGTGGAGAGGTCCATGACCGTGTCCGCTCCCCAGCGGGTCGCCCAGGTCATCTTCTCCACCTCCTCCTCGATGGAGGAGGTCACGGCGGAGTTGCCGATGTTGGCGTTGACCTTCACCAGGAACCGCTTGCCGATGATCATCGGCTCGATCTCCGGGTGGTTGACGTTCGCCGGCAGGACCGCGCGCCCCGCGGCGATCTCCTCGCGGACGACCTCGGGAGAGACGTTCTCCCGGATCGCCACGTACTCCATCTCCGGCGTGATCTCGCCACGGCGGGCGTACGCGAGCTGCGTCACCGCCTGTCCGCCACGGCCCCGGCGGGGCTGGCGCGGCCGGCCGGGGAAGACCGCGTCGAGGTTGCGGAGCCCGCCGCGCGGCGAGGTGTGCTTGATCCCGTCGTCCTCGGGGCGGATCGGACGGCCCGCGTACTCCTCGGTGTCGCCGCGGCCGATGATCCAGTTGTCCCGCAGGGGCGGCAGCCCCCGGCGGACATCCGTCTCGACGTTCGGGTCGGTGTACGGGCCGGACGTGTCGTACAGGGTCACGTCCTTGCCGTTGGTGAGGTGCACCTGGCGGACCGGCACCCGGATGTCGGGGCGTGAGCCCTCGACGTATCCCTTGTGCCAGCCGATGGACTTCCCGGCCTCCGTCGTGCTGTCCGTGCTGGAGGCAGGCGTGCGCGTGTCCGATGTGGTCATGAGACCTACTCCCTACGCCGGCATTACCCGGTAACAGGTTCGGCGGTCGGCGCAGCTGTCCCGTACGGATGTACGGAGGTCAGCGCCCTCTCAGCCCGGTGCTCCGAGCTCCCGCGTGTGCAAAGGTGCCACCACGCTAGCGCGCAGTCTGGCGTGCTGAACAGTGGGCCCCTTCCGTTCTTGCGATGATCGGTCGGTGACTTCCTCCCAGCAGACGTCCGAACCGGATGGCCACGCGGACGGCCGGACGGCTGGACACGCCCACGCCCATACACACAGCCACGGGCCCGTTGCGCCTGTTTCACGGCATTTGCGACGAGTCATCGCCGCGGTGCTGATTCCTTTCGCCACCGCGGTGGTGGTAGGTCTCGTCGTCCTCTGGCCGGGCGGCGCACCAGGTCACGCGCGCACCGGCGTCGGCTTCGACCGCCAGACCGAAGAGGCGCGGGTGGTCAGGGTCGAGCAGGTCGACTGCAAGGACGTCAACGCGGGACAAGTGCCGCCGACCGGGGACACCTCCACCCCTGAGGGGCGCGAAGCGGTCAACTCCCAGCAGGGGATGTGCAAGAAAGCGACCGTCGAGATCACGACCGGTAAGGACAAGGGCCGTACGTTTGTCGAGATCGTTCAGCCGGACGCTCCGCGCCAGCTGAAGGAGGGCCAGGGCGTGGTGGTGGCGTACGCCCCCGACGCCCCGCGCGATCTGCAGTACTCGGTGAGCGACGTGAACCGAGACTTCCCGATGGCGCTGCTCGCCGGGATCTTCGCGCTCGTGGTCGTCCTGGTCGGGCGGATGCGCGGCGTGATGGCGCTGATCGCGCTCGCGCTGAGCTTCGCCGTACTGACCCTGTTCATCCTGCCGGCGATTCTGCAGGGTTCGAATCCGCTGATCGTGGCCGTGGTGGGGGCGAGCGCGATCATGCTGCTGGCGCTCTACATGTGCCATGGCCTGAACGCCCGCACCTCGGTCGCGGTGCTCGGCACGCTCGTCTCATTGCTGGTGATCGGGCTGCTCGGCTCGGTCTTCATCGGCTGGGCATCCCTGTCCGGCAACACCGACGACAACACGGGACTGATCCACGGACTGTTTCCGAACATCGACATGTCGGGTCTGCTGCTGGCGGGCGTCATCATCGGCTCGCTCGGCGTGCTCGACGACGTGACGGTGACTCAGACCTCGGCGGTCTGGGAACTGCACCAGGCGGATCCGGCAATGGGCCCGCGCGGTCTGTACAAGGCAGGCATCCGGATCGGCCGTGACCACATCGCCTCGGTCGTCAATACGCTCGTACTCGCCTATGCGGGCGCGTCGTTGCCCCTGCTCCTGCTGTTCTCGATCGCGGAGTCGAGTGTGGGGACGGTGGCCACCAGCGAGCTGGTGGCGGAGGAGATCGTACGGACGCTGATCGGTTCGATCGGCCTGGTCGCCTCTGTTCCGGTGACCACGGCGCTGGCGGCTCTGGTCGTTTCCGCCGACCGGCCGGGGGGCACCGTGACGCGCGCGATGACCGGCGCGGTACGCAGCAAGGGCCGCCGCAGGCGCGCGAAGTAGCAGGAGGACAGAACAGGGACGGGTGCCGCCACGTGCCGGACCGCAGAATGGCCGGCGCGCGTAGTGGCCGCCCTGCGGGGCCCGCGCCTCAGCCGGCGTTCTCCTCGGCGAGGATGCGCCCGAGGGCTGCCTCCAGGTGGTCCTCGAAGTCACCGAGCGTGCGCTCCTGCCCCAGCGGGACCAGCTTGTCGGTCCGGTCGAGGAACGCCACCAAGGGCGCGACGCTCGCCCGGAACAGCGCACGATCGCAGCCGACCTGGAGCCGGATGCGCACGTCGGAGAGCCCCTCGGGCTCGGTCGGCGCGATGTGCACATCGCCGTCCCCGCTGGGCCGGTTGATGCCGTCGAGCAGCAACTCCCGGCCGAACGCCCAGGTCACGGGAGCGTCGCCGGGCAGATGAAAGGTCATTCGCACCGCGTAGGGGTCTCTGGTCTCGTACCGGAGTTCCACCGGAATCCGGAAGGACAGTTCCTCCGACACCAGAAAGCTCATCAGTACCTCGGCCTGAACCGACTCGCGCATCGTGTTACCCCGCAGTGGATGAAGCAGTCGTGAAGACGGCCAGGAATGATCCCCCTAGGCCCTCTTGACGCCATCGTGCTGCACCTACTAGCAGATCACAAGGAGTGATTTTTCAGATACTGATAGAGAACGTGGTGGAGCTGAGCAGACTTTCGACGCCTCTGCGTAGTTGATCGACTGCGGGCAGCAATCTTTCTGCCTGGTGGTGGGGAAGAGAAATCGCCATCGCAGCGGCAGTGGAACCGGCGGTGACCGGAATGGCCGCACAGACCGTGCCGACTGCATATTCCTGTCGCTCGACCACGGGTTGCATCCGGCCCATCCCGCCCAGCCGCTCCAGCAGAGTCCGCCGATCACGCACCGTATAGGGAGTGATCGCCTCCACCGGATGGCGATCGAGGTGGTCCTTGCGGGCCTGTTCGTCGAGCTGACTCAGCAGGCACTGGCCGAGTGCATGCGCGTGCCCCGTCGCGCGGATGTCGGCCGATTCATCGACGGCGGGCGAGTAGGGGGTGTCGGCGACCGCGACGAGTTCGATCTCGCCCTCGCGGTAGACGGCGAAGTAGATGGGTACGCCGATCGTGTCCCGCCAGTGCGCCATAGCGTCCTGGATCTTGCTGCGACGATTCTGCATCGCCCCGCCGAACGCCAGCCGCACCGCCGCCTCACCGAAGACGAACACACCCTTCTCGCGCCGCAGATAACCCTCGTGCGTCAGGGTCCGCAGCAGGTGGTAGGCGGTGGGAAGCGGCAGCCCCGCCTCACGCGCGAGCTGTTTGGCAGGGGCTCCGTCGGTATGGGAGGCCACGGCCTCCATGAGTCTCAACGCCCGCTGGACCGAGCCGATCAGGGTAGGCGCGGCGGTCGTCGTAGGCGCAGAGCTGGTAGCCGTAGCCGTGGCCACAGGTCACCCCCAGGCATGGTGACGGGCGGCTCGCCCGCCCGCGGGGGCCGCCCCCGCGCGCCCGCCGTGCTCCTTGAGGACATGAGGTGTTCCTGAGATCAATTACAGAAACAACGCAGAAAGTCGCACAATCCGCTGTTCACGGTGATCGTCGACTCAGGATTCCCAGGGGACGGCGGAGGTTTGCCACTCTAATGGCAGCCCCCGTTCGGCCGCGTGGTACAGCCTTCACCATTCCCCCGGGTGGGCTAACAGGCGTACGTACCTTTCGTACTCTCGTACTGCTTGTATCCCTGGCAGTCGCTGTATGCCTGGCAGTCGCTGTATGCCTGGCAGTCGCTGCCAGCCGCTGCCAGCCGCTACCAGTCGCTCTTCGAGGACGAGGACGACGTCATGAACTTCCGTACGACGTAGATCAGTCCACCGACGATCGCCACGAAGAGAAGGATCTTGAAGAGCAGCCAGACCAGAAAGCCGACGAAACTCGCGATCATCCCGCCGAAGACGACAATGGCGATCAAGGGGATTGCGATCCACTTCACCCACCAGGGCATCCCCGTCAATATCTCCCGCACCGCCATCGTCCTTACCTCGCTTCTCTGAGTTGTCCTGGCTTCGATGCTAGAGGTGCGAGAGCAGTCTCCGGGGCCCCGGCAGCCCTTGAAGTCCCCTGAGCCGTCCCCTAGGGAAACCGGGGGTTACCGGTCAGCTCTCGGGCGGAGAGAAGACGACCAGAACCCGCAGGTCCTCCGTGATGTGGTGGAACTTGTGGGCCACTCCGGCGGGGACGTAGACGACGCTGCCCCGCCCCACCTGCGTCGTTTCCATGCCGACGGTGATCGAGGCCCGGCCGCTGACGACGAAGTAGACCTCGTCCTGACCGTGGGGCTGCTGCGGGTCGAGCTCGCCGGCGTCCAGTGCGTACAGTCCGACCGACATGTTCGGTTCGCGCAGGAACTGCAGATACGCACCGTCATTGGCGGCGCGCTCCGCCTCCAGCTCGTCCAGTCGGAATGCCTTCATGTCCGTCCGCCCCTGCCGTTGGTCCGATCGTGTCTGCCACGATCAGACACATGATGAATTTCGTAGTCAAGACGATCGCGAACGCCGGGGCCCTGCTCGTGGCGATCTGGCTGGTCCAGGACATCACGCTCACCGGTGACAGCACCGGGAAGAAGGCGCTGACGCTGGTCGTGGTCGCGCTCCTCTTCGGCCTGGTCAACTTCCTTGTGAAGCCCGTCGTGAAGCTGCTGACGCTGCCACTCTTCATCCTCACGCTCGGGCTGATCACGCTGGTGGTCAACGCCCTGATGCTGCTGCTGACCTCCTGGCTCGCCGACAAACTGGGGCTGGACTTCCACGTCGAGGGCTTCTGGACCGCCGTGCTGGGCGGCCTGATCATCTCGGTCGTGTCGTGGGCGCTCAACGTCGTACTCCCCGACGACAAGGGCTGAGCACCTGATGTCCTTCTCCGTCTGTTTCGTCTGTACCGGCAACATCTGCAGATCGCCGATGGCCGAGTCCGTCTTCCGCGCCCGCGTCGAGGAGGCCGGGCTCGGCGACCTCGTCGCGGTGGACAGCGCCGGCACGGGAGGCTGGCACGAGGGCCACGGCGCCGACCACCGCACCGTCGCCGTCCTGCGGGCGAACGGCTACGGGTCCGGCCATGTCGCGCGGCAGTTCCGCGCCTCCTGGTTCGCCCGGCTCGACCTGGTGATCGCCCTGGACGAGGGACATCTGCACGAGCTGCGGCGGCTCGCCCCGACGGACGCGGACGCCGCGAAGGTGCGGCTGCTGCGCTCCTACGATCCTGCCGCCCGGGGCGAACTCGATGTCCCCGATCCGTACTACGGCGGCATGGACGGCTTCGAGGAGTGCCTGGAGATGGTGGAGGCGGCGAGCGAGGGGCTGCTCGCCGCGGTACGGCAGGCTGTTGAGGAGCGAGCGGCATGAGTGACGAGCCGAGCATGAGTGACGAGCCGGACATGAGCGACCGGCCCGACGTGGGCGACGGAACGAGGGCCGTACGGGCCGGGCTGCCGGAAGCCCGGAAGTACGAACCGACGCTGCCGGGGCCGGTCTTCGCGGCGCACTACCACCTGCCCGGTGAGCCGACGGGCCCGTACGTCTACGGGCGCGACTCCAACCCCACCTGGACGCTGCTGGAGCAGGCCATCGGCGAGCTGGAGGCGCCGGGGGAGTCCGGCGTCGAGACGGTCGTCTTCGCCTCCGGGATGGCCGCGGTCTCGGCGGTGCTGCTGTCCCAGGTACGGGCGGGCGACGTGGTCGTCCTCCCGGACGACGGCTACCAGGCCCTGCCGCTGGTGCGCGAGCAGCTCGAGGCGTACGGCGTCGAGGTGCGCACCGCGCCGACGAGGGACGATGCACAGCTCGCCGTGCTCGACGGGGCGAAGCTGCTGTGGATCGAGACACCGTCCAACCCCGGGCTCGATGTGTGTGACGTACGCCGGCTCACGGACGCGGCGCACGCGGGGGGCGCACTGGTCGCGGTCGACAACACGCTCGCGACCCCGCTCGGCCAGCGCCCGTTGGAGCTGGGCGCGGAATCGAGCTTCCGGACCGCGCGCACGCGGAGCGCTTCCTGGCGCAGCTGCGCCTCGTCGACGACGCGACGAGCTTCGGCAGCGTCCGCTCCAGCGCCGAGCGCCGTGGCCGCTGGGGCGGCGACGCCGTGGCGGAGGGTTTCATCCGCTTCTCGGCGGGCGCGGAGGATCCGGACGATCTCGTGGCGGATGTGCTCCGCGCCCTGGACGCGGCCGCGGGCTGAGGCCGCCCGACAGCGGTGAAGACGGCTGGGAAAGAGAGACGGACGGTCCGAGCCTCCCCCCTCATGGCTCGGACCGTCCCGGTTCCACGCGCGGTTGCCGACGCGGTCGCCTGCGCAGATACCGACGCGGCTGCCGGCGCTGTTCCACGCGCGAAGAACCGCTCGAACAAGGCTAGTTGACTCTGCGTCAGTGTCCAATCACGCTAGCGACAGAGACCTATCGACTTATTTATAGTTGGACGATGGACCTGGCCCTGTTGCGCACATTCATCACGGTGCACCGGGCCGGCTCGTTCACCCGCGCCGCCGCGCTGCTCGGGCTCTCCCAGCCCGCGGTGACCAGCCAGATACGGACCCTGGAGCGGCAGCTGGGACGCCCGCTCTTCCTGCGTCAGGCGCGTGGAGTCACGCCCACGACCGTCGGCGACGAGCTCGCCCACCGGGCCGCCCCGCATCTCGACGCCCTCGTCGAGATCGCCGAGGCCGGACTGGACGAGGAGTCGGGGGTCCGGACGCTCCATCTCGCCGGCCCGCCCGAGTTCGCCTCCGTACGCGCCCTTCCCGCGCTCACCCCGCTGATCTCACAGGGCCTCGCGCTGCGCACGTCCTTCGTGGCCAACGCCGACGAGGCTCTGGAGGGACTGGCCGCCGGGCATCACGATCTGGCCATCGCGACGGCACGCCCGCGCGGCGGGCTGCTCACCTCGACTCCCCTCTGCGACGAGGAGCATGTCCTGGTCGCCTCACCGCGCTGGGCGGCACGGCTGGGTCCCGGTGTGCTGCTGCGCAAGGGCGCTGTCGTGCTGGAGCAGCTGCCCGTGGTGGAGGTGCATGAGTCCCTGCCGTTCGTCGCGCGCTACTGGGCCGCTGTGTTCGACAGCCGGCCGTCCGCCGCAGGCACCGTCATCGCGCCCGATCTGCGGGCGGTCCTGGAGTCCGCCGCCTCGGGCGCCGGGCTTGCCGTCCTGCCACGCTATTTGTGCGCCGACGCCCTGGAGAGCGGGCGTCTGATGGCTCTGCTCGACCCTCCTGTCCCCCCACTGCGCACCTACTTCCTCGTCGTCCGCACCGGAACACTCGCACTCCCGCACATCGCGCGTGCGCACGAAGCACTGCTGCGTGCCGCGATCGACTGGTGACGGCGGGCGACGACAGGCGAACGGCAGGGAGGACGGGAGTTTCAGAACGGGTGGCGTGGGCCACTCTCTTGCCATGACCGGCAGCAATTCCCTTGCGGGGACGACCCCCCTGCCCCCGAGGCCAGTGGTCAAGCGCACCGCACGCGCCATCCTGCTCGACGGTGATGACCTCATCCTCATCAAGCGCACCAAGCCCGGCGTCGATCCGTACTGGCTCACCCCCGGCGGCGGGGTCGAACCGGAGGACGCGACCGTCGTCGACGCCCTGCACCGCGAGGTCGACGAGGAGCTCGGCGCCAAGATCACCGACGTGGTGCCCTGCTTCGTCGACACCGTCGAGCACATCGTGGACGGCGGAGTCTCGGGCGTGAAGGTCCAGCACTTCTTCGTCTGCCGGCTCGCGTCGATGGACGAATCGCTGCGTCATGGCCCCGAGGTGGACGAGCCGTGCGGCGAGTACGAGATCGTCCGTGTGCCCTTCAGCCGCGTCGGGATCGCCGCGGTCCACCTCGTACCGCTCTCGCTGCGGCACTATCTCGACGGCAATATCGAGGGCGTGCGTGCCATGCACGCGCCTGACCTGGGCTGATCCCCTGCAGCTCGGCCGCTGCTGAGCCCGGTCCGGCGCGGTGCGGTACGGCGCGGTCCGGTCCCATGCGGTGTGGCTCAGTCCGCCGCGGCGACGAGCTCCTCAAGAGAGTCGTGGCGGATGCGCTCGAACGGGATACCGACGTTCCTGAGCGCGTCCACGCCGCTGCGGATCATCCCGACCGGGCCGGAGAGATACGCGTCGTACTCGTTCCACGGACCGTACTCGCGTACGGCGTCGGGCAGCTGTGCCTTGCCGTCGACAACCGGCCGCACCTGGAGCCACGGATGGCTCTGCTGGAGCCGCAGCATCGTGTCGATGTCATAGAGGTCGTGGCCGCTGCGCGCCCCGTAGAACACCTCCACCGGACGGCGCTCGCCGTGCTCGGCGACATCTTCGACCAGCGCCTTGATCGGGGCGATCCCGGTGCCGCCGCCCAGACACAGCAGACCGTTGTTGGTGGTGTGATCGACGGTCATCGAACCCGCGGGCGGACCGAGCCGGAACACGTCGCCGGGGCGGGCGTGGTGGACCAGCGCGTTGGATACCCAGCCCGCCGGGACGGCCTTCACATGGAACGACAGCAGCCCGTCGGAACGCGGCGCGCCCGCGAAGGAGTAGTGGCGCCAGATCCGCGGCCACCACGGGGTCTCCAGGCTCGTGTACTGACCGGCCAGGAAGGGGTAGGGCTGGTCCGGTCGGACGGTGATGACCGCGATGTCAGGGGTTCTGAGATCGTGCGAGACCACCTCGGCGTGCCACCAGGCGGGCGCGAGCCGCTCGTTCGCCGCCGCCGCGTCGATCATGACCTGGGAGATCGTCGTGTACGTACGGACCCAGGCGGCCTCGGTCTCGTCGTCCCAGGTCGTGGTGGCGTAACGGGTCAGCGCGCCGATGAGGGCCTCGCCTACGGCCGGGTAGTGCGCGGGCTGGGTGCCGTATTTGCGGTGGCCCCGTCCCAGATGCTGGAGGTAGTCGACGAGTACGGCGGTGTTGTCCATGTGCTCGGCGGCGGTGAGCAGCGCCTTGAGGAGACGGTCCCGCTGGGTGTCCATCGCGGCGGGGAAGAGGGACCGCAGGTCGGGGTGGCGGACGAACAGCAGGGCGTAGAAGTACGAGGTGACCTTGTCGGCGACGGGCGCGATCTCCGCCATGGTCCGCCGGATGAGGATCGCGTCGGGCGAGGCGTTGTCGTCGCGGACGCCGGAGAGCGGATCGGGGGCGGGCTCAGCCGCCTCGGCGCCAGGGGCGGAGCCGTGGTGCGGGGCGTGCGGCTCAGGGGCACGGTACTCGGACGCGCCCTGGGGCACCGCCTGCGGCACCTCCTGGGGTACGGCCTGGGGCGCGGCGGCCCCAGGGGCCTCGGGCGCGGTCCGCGCCGGGGGGGCCGTGGACCCGCGGGCCGTCGTCCCGGAGGCCCGGTCCGCCCCGGTGCCGACCGGGCGTATGGAGGAGACGGGCCGACTCGGGGTCGCTATTCGCCCCTCGCCTGCTTCGCCCGGCGCAGCCGTGGGGCCTTCGTCCGCCCCGGGAGCCGGCCGGCCGGCGGCAGACCGCTTACGAGGGGTGAACCAGCCTCCCCCGCTGTTCGCACCGTTCTCGCCGGAGGTGCCGTTGTCGGCCGACGTGGTGGTCGGAGCGTCCATTATGTGCCTCGCCTCGAACATCTCTCGGTCGGTCTGCGCACTTCCGATGGTCCGGAACGTGCCCTCAATTCCCCGCTCTGCCTCAGGACTCCTGCCCGCCCACATTAGCCTTCGCGATTTCGAGAATCAGGACGAGCGGGACCGGATTGCGTCAATGCCCGCAGCACTCGTCGTCGCAGCATGCCAGGTGGCCCCTCCGCATCGGACAAACAGCGGAAAGTCCGGGTATCCGTACCCGTTTTCCCGTTAGGCTGCATCGCCCCCATGTCCGTAAGCGCGGCCAGGTATCGGGCCTGCAGGGCATGGCATGCCCCACACCCGAACTATCGAAGGAATCGCACCAGTTCGTAGGCCTCCCGCAGATCGCTCCCCGTATAGGCGTGTGTGGAGAGCCCGGACAGATGATGGTCCGCATTCACCGCCACCGCAACGGGCACCGCGGCGAAGATCTGCGCGTCGGACATCGAATCACCGTAGGCAACGCAGTCGTCCAGCTCAAGCTCGAACTCTGCACAGAGCTGGTTCGCGATCTTCACCTTGGCCGCCGCATCAAGAATGCCGGACCGGTCGACCGGCTCGCTGAACGGAACCGACGGCCAACGTGAACCATGGGTGGCGTGCGCACCCCATGCCAGCAATCTCTCGACGAAGAAATCGGGCGAGAGGGAGATCACGGCGCAGTACTCCCCACGCGTCCGTATATCGCCCCACACCTCACGGATTCCCTCCATCCAGGGGGCCTTGTCGAATGCCGCGGTTAGCTGCTCCGGAGTGAGTGCGGCCCAGAGTTCCCGGGCTTGTACAGCGAACTCGTCCGGCGGTAGTCCGCGCAGTACGAAGTCACGCTCCAGCTCGGCAATCTCCTGGGAGAGCCCAAGTCGGCGCGAGATCTCCACGGCGGCCGCCGAGCCGCGGATCAGCGTTCCGTCGAGGTCGAAGAGGTGCAGTCTCGCCATGTACGCCGAGGCTAGTACGCCCGGTTACTCCCGCCGTCAGACGCGGAAGAGGCCGTCTCCCCGGGACGGTGTTTCACGTGAAACCACTGAAGCGCCCCGCTCGCCGGGCCGTCCTCGTCATCCATGTCTCCGCGTCCGCGGGCTGGCTCGGGCTCTCCCTCGGGCTGCTCGGACTGAGTGTCTCCGCGATCGCCTCCGGATCCCCCGCCGTCGCCGAAGCTTCGTACCGCTCCATGGCCGTCTTCGCGAACTGGCTGATGATCCCCGTCGCCCTGCTCACCTTCGGCAGCGGCCTGGTGCTCTCGCTCGGCACACCCTGGGGTCTGGCCCGCTACCGCTGGGTCTGGACAAAGTTCTGGCTGACGCTGCTCACGACCGCACTGACGGCGTTCTCGCTCCGGCCAGGTGTGAACGACGCGGCACAGGAGGCTGCGGCAGGCCTCCCCGTGGCGGACCCGTCCGGTCTGCTGGCCGCCCCGACCGTCTCCCTCTCCGCATACCTCTTCATGACCGCGATCTCGGTCCTCAAGCCCTGGGGAATGACGCGGCGCGGACGCCGCCTCCGGGTCTCGCCCAGTTCCGGTAAAGCGCTGGACGGGCGATCTCTGCGTCCGACAGCCTGACCTTCATGTCAACACCGTTCAGCGAGTTCGCCATCCGGCGTCTGACCCCGGCAGACCTGTTTTCCTGCGCCGATCTCTCGGAGGACCGCGGCTGGCCGCGCGAGGAGCACAAATGGGGCCTGCTGCTCGCGGCAGGAGCGGGGTACGGCATCGACGACCCCTCGGGCAAGGGCCTCGTCAGCGCGTGCGTGGTGACCTCGTACGGTCCGGGCTCTGTGCCTGGCACGGACCCTGTCCATGGTTCGGGTCCGGCCAACGGCCAGGGGCTCGCCGCCATCGGGATGGTCCTCGTGGCCGAGCGGTATGCCCGGCGTGGAATCGGGCGGCGTCTCATGCGGCATGTGCTGGCCGAGGCCGGGGAGACCCCGCTCACCCTGCATGCCACGCCGAACGGACAGCCGCTGTACGAAGAGCTGGGCTTCACCCTCGTCGGTCGCGCCGAGATGGTTCGCGGCCACTTCCGCCTCTCCGGCCCTGCTCCTCGGGCCATGACCCGCCCGGCAACCGCGGAAGACCTGCCGGCGATCCTCCGCCTCGACGCCGACGTCTTCGGCCAGGACCGCACGCACATGATCACGCGTCTCCCGGCATTCGCCGACCAGCTGAGGGTCGCGGAGGCCGACGGTGTCCTCACGGGCTACGCGGCCGCCTGGCCCAACATGGAGACCCATGTCATCGGCCCCCTCATCGCCCGCGACACGGACACGGCGAAGTCCCTGATCGTCTCTTTGGCCAACGCGACGGACCGCCCCCTGCGCACCGACATCGACGTACGCCACGAGGAACTCCTCACGTGGGTGAAGGCGAACGGCCTGAGCCCGATCGCCTTCAACGCCGTCATGACCCACGGCACCCCCGTCCTCCCGGGCGACTGGACCCGCCGCTTTGCGCCTTTGACGGTCGCGGCGGGCTGAGCGCGTCCGCGCCAGGACCGGGTGTACGCCCGTAGGTCCTGTCCCGCCCGATCGACCGACAGGCCTAGAAGATTGCTGAAAATCTCGGGTTCTGGCCCCGGCTCGGTGGAGTCGGGGCCAGTCTTGTAGGCATGCAGGGGGAATGGGCTGGGGAGATG
>NZ_JBSGZO010000007.1:0-26332 GCF_053611045.1 Streptomyces sp. NPDC054841
GGGCCGGGAAACGCCGGGGAACAACGGGTCATCCGGCCTTCCGCCGTCGCAGGGCCGTCAGAGCAGGCGTTCCGTGGACAACGACACGCCCCTCACTCCTCGGACGACTCCTCGAGGTCCACCGCGCCGAGTACCGAGTGAGGCCCGTCCTGCGAGGGAGACGGCCCCTGCCTCTGCCGACGGGTCACCTCCGCGGCGAGCTCGACCCGCGAGGCCATGGCCAGCTTTCTGAGGATGCTGGACACGTGGGTACTGACGGTGCTCCGGGCGATGGACATCCGCGCGGCGATCTCGGGATTGGAGCGCCCTTCGGCCACGTGCCCCGCGACCAGGCGTTCGGTGTGGGTCAGTGCGTCCCAACCGTGGTGAATCCCGCTTCGTGTTCCGCGTGAACCTCGTCGTACGGCGACAGCTCGCAGACGGGACGTCGCCCGGGCCGCGTCCCATACCGCGTCCAGCCGCGTGAATGTCTCCAGCGCCTGATCGAGCAGGACGCGGGCCTCGTCCCTGCGCCCTGAGCGGGCCAGCAGTTCCGCCGCATCGGTGCAGGCGTGTGCCGCACTGAGCGGCCGTGGCGCATCGCGGTAGCAGCGGACCGATTCCATGAGCAGATCCGGGTCCCCGGTCAGCAGCCCTCGACACCGGTAGGCGTCACCGAGGTGGTACAGCCCGCCACTGTGATCGGCCCGCCGTTGGGCGGCGGCGGCGTATCGCCGTGCGTTGGCCGTGTCACCTTCCTCCATGGCGAGTCGGACCAGATCGGGTGTCAGGAAGCACAGGATCAGCTGCCCCGGAAGGTGGCCGACTCCCTTGTCGAACGCCTCCGCAAGCCGCGCGTAGGCGCGCCTGGGGTCGTCCTGGGCTTCGTCCAGGAGGGCGCCCGCGCACAACGGCAGATACTCGTAGAAAGAGGCGACCGTTCCGTTGTGGAGCACTGGTACCGCGGCGGTCAGGTGAGCTTCGGCGACGGGCTGCCGGCCCCTGCGCACAGCGATGACCGCCGCCAACGCCCGCAGTGGCCGGCTCATCGCCACCTGGTCGCCGCAGTCGAGACCGCCTTCGATCTCCGCCAGCGCATCGTCCCAGCGGCCCGCGTGGAACGCGAGGAGCGCGCACGAGAGGTGGTACCAGGGCAGGAACATCCCTCCGGTGCGCTCCGCCGGCGTTCGTACGGCCGCGAGGGTTCGCTGGGCGTCGTGACTCAGATCGAGATCGGCGTAGCAGTTGACCAGGGCGAGTTGCAGTGCCATCCACTGAGCCGGGTGCATCGTGTCCGGTGCGAGACGCGACGCCTGCCGCGCCAGTTCGACTGCTTCGGCGTCGGGCGTTTCCAGGAAACGTTTGGCTGCCAGCACATGCAGGACGCTGGCCAGGGCGGACCCGTCTCCGGCCTCGTCGGCGGCGCGTCGGGCCCGCGAGGCCACCGCTCCGGCTTCGGGCAGCTCGCCCAGCGCGAACAGACACACCGCACTGAACGCCTGGAACCGGACCGCCTCGATCGCGGGTACGCCTGGGGCCCTGCGCCCGGCTCGTGCCTCGCTCAGCGCGAGGTCAGGCCGGCCTCGGGCGAACGCGGCCTGAATGATGATCCAGCGCAGCAGACATTCCAGCCCGGAGTCACGGGTCCTTGCCAGCGCACGACGGGCGCTCTCCTCCGCCTCGGCCAGGTGGCCGGAGGAGAGCTGCGCCATGGCGTGGTGCAGGCGGAGACTGTCGTACCGGGCGTCGGTGTGATCGATGAGTTCCAGCGCCGTACTGAGCAGGCGCAGAGCCATGGCCGGTGCCCGTGCCGTGAGCCGTGCCGCGGATCCCTCCAGCCACGTGATGAGAAACTCTCCGGCCGGCGCCCCGTCGAGCAGATGCTCGGCCACGCGTTCAGGTGCCGCCCCGACGCCCGCGAGCGCCTGCGCCGCCCTCAAGTGGAGCATGGCCCGGACCGATCCCGGTACAGCGTCATGCAGGGCGTGCCGGATGAGATCATGGCGGAAGCGCAGATGCTCCCCGGTGTCCCGCACCACTCCGGACGCCTCGGCCTCTTCCACGATTGCCGGCAGATCACTCAGGGGCATGTTCAGCACTGCCGCGAGATCGGCGGTGGCGCAACTGGCTCCCAGCACGGAGGCGACGCGCAGCGCCTGCAGGACTTCGTCGCGCAGGTACCGAAGCCGATGCGTCACCAGCGCGGTCAGCGGCGGCAGCGGGAAGCCGACGGTGATGTCCGCCATTCCGTCGCAGATCTCGATGGCTTCCTCGCGCATCAGGGCGGCGACCAACTCCGTGATGTACAGCGGGTTACCCGAGGCTCCCTCAGCCATGCGCCGCAACCTCGGGCCCGCCTGCTGGCCGCACAGCTCCGCCAGCAGGGCCGACACCGCCGGCGTATCGAGTGGTGCCAGCTCCAGCAGGGTGTGGTTGCCGGAGATCGGACTCCGGGAAAGCCGGTCGACGTCCCCGGTTCCCGGCACGGGGCGGTGGGCCCCCACGACCACGAGGGGCAGTTGGCGCACCGATCGCACGAGCCTGCGCAGCACTGTCAGACTCGCCGAGTCGGCCCACTGGAGGTCGTCGAGGAACAGTGCCAGCGGCCCCTGTGCGCACAAGTCGTCGACCAGCCCGAGCATCGCCTCGACGATAGCGGCGTCCACTGCTGCCGCCTCGCTCTTCGCACCCGGCAGACCGTAGCGGGCATCGCCGCGCAGGACCTCGGCCGCCTGGGCGCGCGGGGCATCAAGGGGCGCCTCGTCCAGCTTCAGGCAGCGTGACATGAAGGCGAACGGGCATTGCTGCTCCAACTCCCGTGCGGTTCCGTACAGGACCCGTATCCCCAGGTGCTCCGCGGCCGTCACGGCCTGCTCCAGTACCGCGGTCTTGCCCAGGCCGGCCTCTCCCACGACGAACGCCGCCTGCCCCTGACCTGCGAGTGCGGACTCCGCCAGCCTGGTCAGTTCCGCTATTTCAGCCCTACGACCCACGAGATGACCTTGGAAAGATGCCATGTCCTCACCCTCATGCCAGGCAATCCCAGGTTACTCGAAAATCGGAGATCGGAAATACCCCAGGCGGTGGTGTCGGTCCGGGAACGGCTTCGAAGCCGCTCCCTTGCGCCGATGGTCCGGCCCCGGGCCGACCTTTGGACGCGGTCGCGGATGGTGGAAGGCTGCATCTTCCGCCCGCGCAGCGTGCAGCGGACCCGTTCGCGAAGGGGGCCCAGTGTTGACAGGCGGACTTTCCGACGGCGGCTTGCCGCGACCGCATTGTTGGTTAGGGTGGCAAGTAGAGACTGATTCCGATGCCCTTGGCCAGGGGGATGGACAGGTCGGAGAGTTCGGGGCTGCGCATGCTGATGGCTCTCGCGCGGGCCAAGTCGGACACGACGGGGGGCTCGTTGGTGGGGAGTTGGCGCGGGCAGAAGCCGAAGGCCACGTCGACCAGCGTCAGTGGCAGTTCTCGGGGCGCGGCATCGCGGTAGCGGCGGGTGACATGGCGTCGGCCCCGACGGGAGGGGGAGGGGGAGGTGCACAGCATCTGCCGGATGGTCTGCGACGGTGTGCGGGCTTTTCCCCGTCTCGGTCATGAGCGGGGTCTTCGGCTCGACCGCCACCAAGCAGGGGGTCGCGGCGCGGTCGAGTTCGGCGACGAAGTGCGGGCTACCGCTGGGGTTGTAGCGGGGAGCCGGCCGGTCGCGGTGGGCGTGTGAGCGGCCGGTCGGCGCCCGCGGTGCTGCCCCCATCGCTGCGCGTGCGGCTCGGGCTGATCGCGGCCCTCGCCGCGCTGGTGGTCGTCGTGCTCGGGGTCCTGTACGCCGGCCACAGCGAGCCCGGCAGCGTGGACGCGTGGATCCAGTCGGCGGTGGACGGTGTGCGACCGCCGTGGCGGCAAGTCGCCCTGGCCACGGACTTCTTGGGGGAGCCCGTGGGGGCGGCGGCGCTGGTCGTGGCCGCCGTGACGGGCTGCCTGCTGCTTCGGCGTCCTCGCGCAGCGGTGCTCGTCGTTGCCGGCGTCTGCCTGACCGTGGGGACGGCGACGCTGCTCAAGCACCTGGTGGGACGCACCATCCACGGCGACGGCAACCTGGCCTACCCGAGCGGGCACACCGCCTTCGCCGCCGCGCTCGCCCTCGTGGTGGCGCTGCTCGCGACCGGCCGGCTCGGCCTCGGCAGGACGGCCGGCACGTCACTCGTGTTCGCCGCGGCGCTGGTTGCCGGCGCCACCATGGGCTGGGCGCAGGTGGCTCTGGGCGCGCATTACCCGACCGACGTCCTCGGCGGCTGGTGCACCGCGCTGGCGGTGATTCCGGCGACCGCGTGGCTGGTCGACCGGATCGCCGACCGGCTGGTCGATCGGATGGTCGACGCCGGTCGGCGGGAGCGTCACTGACGCCCCGTCATATCCAGCCCGTCACGTCACGCCAAGCGGTGGAACACGGGCTTCACCGGTCGTCCGGCCAGCCAGGGGGTGGGGTCAGCGGCGTCCAGTGCCTTCCGGTACACCACACATGCCTGGGCCACCACGTCGACGGTGTGATCGATGTCGGCGTCGCTGAGCGCGCTGCTCACCACGAACGACGGGGCCAGGACCCCGCCCGCGAGGAGCCGGCGCAGGAACAGGGTGCGGTACTGCTGCGACGGCCGGCGGTTCTCGTCGAGGGTGGCGAAGACCAGGTTGCTGGCCCGGCCCCGGACGACGATGTGGTCGCCGACGCCCATGGCGGCCGCGGCGTCGCGGACACCGGCGGCCAACCGCTCGCCGAGGGTGTGCAGCCGCGCGGTGACGCCCTCTTCGACGTAGGTGGTGAGCACGGCCATCGCGGCTGCCAGGGAGTGCGTTTCCGCACCGTGCGTGGTGGACAGCAGGAACACCCGGTCGCCGGAGTGACGCAGCCCGCCCCGCTCCATCAGTTCGCGGCGCCCGGCCAGCGCGGAGACGGCGAATCCGTTGCCCAGTGCCTTGCCGAACGTGGAGAGGTCGGGGACGACGCCGTACAGGCCCTGGGCGCCCGCCTCGGACCAGCGCAAACCGGTGATCATCTCGTCGAAGATCAGTACGCACCCGTGCCGGTCGGCCAGCTCGCGCAGACCGGCGAGGTACCCGGGCGGCGGCTCGGTGTGGGTGGCGGGTTCGAGGATCAGGCAGGCGACCTCGTTCTGGTACCGGCTGAGCAACTCCTCCGTGGCGGCCAGGTCCCCGTAAGGGAACGCCACGGTGAGCTCGTTGGTCGCCTCCGGAATACCGGCGGACATCGGCGTGGTGCCGATGAACCAGTCGTCGACGGAGAAGAACGGATGGTCGCCGCAGATGGCCACCCGCGGGCGCCCGGTGACGGCGCGGGCGAGTCGCACCGCGGCGGTGGTGACGTCGGAGCCGTTCTTCGCGAACTTCACCATCTCGGCGGTCGGCACCGTGGCGAGGAAGCGTTCCGCGGCCTCGACCTCCACGATGGACGGCCGGACGAAGTTGCTGCCGCGATCGAGTTCCCGCCGCGCCGCCTCGGTCACACGTGGGTGGACGTGGCCGAGGCTGACCGATCGCAGGCCGGACCCGTACTCGATGTAGCGGTTGCCGTCGATGTCCCACACGTGGGCACCGCGGCCGTGGCTGATGACCGGGGCCAGGTTCTCGGGGTACTGGTCGTCGCCCTTGGCATAGGTGTGCGCGCCCCCGGGGATCAGGGCGTGCAGCCGCTCGTTCGCCGTCCGCGATCGGGGCAGGAGGAACTCTTCGGTGTCCACGCTGACTTCAGCTCTCTTTCTGCTTCAGGACCTCGGCGAGGCTCGGCGCCTCCCGGTCCCGCTGGGACATCGATGTGACCGGCAGTGGCCAGGGAATGGCGAGCTCCGGGTCGTCGAAGGCGATCGTCACGTCCTCGGCCGGATCGTGCGGGCGGTCGATCCGGTACGAGGTGTCGGCGGTTTCGGTCAGCGCCTGGAAGCCGTGCGCGCACCCCGCCGGGATGTACAGGGTCATCTGTGTCTCGCCGGACAGCTCGAAGAAGGCCCGGCCCAGGTAGGTCGGCGAGTCCGTCCGCAGGTCCACGACGACGTCGAAGATCCTCCCGTACGAGCACCGCACCAGCTTGGCCTCGCCGGCGCCGGAGCGCAGGTGCAGGCCGCGCAGCACGCCCCGGACCGAGCGGGACACGCTGTCCTGGACGAAGGCGTACGGGTCGAGGCCCACCGAGCGGACCACGTCGGCGTCGAAGGTGCGGCAGAAGAAGCCGCGTTCGTCGGCGTACGGTGTCGGCTCGAAGAGGTACGCGCCGGAGATCTCCGGGACTTCGGTCGCTTTCATGGAGACTCCTGCCGAGCGTGGGCGTGGGTGTGGTCGGTCGCCGGGAACAGGGCCGCGGTCAACTCGGTGAACTGGTCTTCAAGGCGCCGGGCGGCGACCGCGTTCCGCTCGCGGAGGGTCCGCCGCAGCTCCGCCGCTCGCAGCTCCAGCGCCCGGAACTGCTCGAGGAGCCGGTCGGCGTCGACCTCGCGAGCCGGGTGGCAGTACGCGTCCATCCCCATCTGCGCCATGAGCGCGTCGCTCTTCGCCGCGTAGCTGAGAGCGAGCGTCGGCGTGCCGACTTTCAGCGCGCAGATCAGGTTGTGGTAGCGGGTCGCCACCACGGTGTCGGCAGCCGCCATCTCCTTCATCAGGTCGGCCAGCGAGGAGACTTCGGCAGCGGTGACCAGCGGCGAGTCCACCGCGTCGAGGATCGCGGCGACCACCGGCGCATCGCACTCGTCGCCGGTGAGCAGCCGGACCGGCCTGCCGTCCTCGACCAGCGCGCGGACGAACCGGGTCGTCCCGTCGAGGTAGCGCCGGTGGATCTCCTCGGCCCGGGCGCGGTCGTCGTTGCCGCCGTGGAAGGCCATGACGCCGACGCAGACCGGGCCCGGCGGGCCCGAGGGTGCGCCGGCCCGTGGTGTCGGCAGGGCGAACGCGAGGTCCGGGTAGACCTCGTCGCGCGCGGTGTCCACGCCCATCGCCCGTATCGCGTCGCGGGACAGGGCGTCCCGGTACGACCGGTAGGTGGCCAGCCGCGCCGACCAGCGCACCAGGGCCCGGGTCGGCCGGTTGCCGATCGCGGCGGCGCCGACACCGACCAGCGCGACCCGGGTGCGCAGCAGCCGGCCGGTCGCGCAGAGCAGGAACAGCGCGTACGGAAAGCCCCACGGCCGCAGCGGCAGCGTGGCCTCCAGGACGCCCATGCCCGGCACGATCACCACGTCATGCCGGCGCACCCAGGCGGCGGTGCGGACGACGTCGACGAGTTTGCCCAGCCCCTTGCCCGCGATCGTGCCCGCACCTGACGCGGTCCGGTACTCCCCGCGGTACCAGTGCAGCCGCGTCGCGGGGATCCCGTACCGGGCCGTGACGACCTCGGGTCCGCCGCACAGCGCGTCCACGGCCGCATCCGGGTGCTCGGCGCGGAGGTACCCGAGCACGGCCTCCAGCGACCCGTCGTTGCCCAGGTTGCCGGAGCCCAGCAGGCCGAACACCCCGACGCGTACGGAGGGCCTCATGTCTGCCGCCCCTCTCGTCCGGCGACGAGGTCGTCGACGGAGACGGTGAGCTTGGCCGGGTCGACCGGGGCCCGGTCCTCGACCCGCTCGCCGGCGCCCGGCCGGACCCGGCTCGTCATCCACTCGCCCAGGTGGCGGTAGCACGCGCGCCGGTCGGCCGCGGACAACGGCGCCCGCCGGATCGCCGAGACGAAGCCCAGGACGTACTCGGCGAGCAGCCGGGGCGTCGGGTGCAGCGGGCCTGCCCGGCGCGGGTCCAGGTTGACGCACCGGGAGCGCTTGCCCGGGTTCGCCCGCTCGGCGCGGGTGGGGTGGTCGCGGCGGAAGTACAGCAGCTCCGGCACCTGATGGAAGGGCCCCTGGAGGACGATCTGGGCGACGAACGTGCGGTCCGCGTGGTGGTAGCTGTCGTGCGGCCGCACCCGGCGCAGCGTGTCAGAACGCATCACCCCGTAGAAGTCGTCGCCACCGGGCTCGAACAGGAAACTGCGGAAGCGCTCCGGCGCGTGCGGCGAGGCGGTGGCGAGCCCGTACTCGTAGGGGACCTTCACCTGCCCATCGCCGTCGATGACTGCCTGGTCGGAGTGCGCGAGGACGACGTCCGGCCGCTCGTCCAGCGCCTCCACACAGCGGCGCAGCAGGTCCCGGGCGTAAAGGTCGTCGTGCGAGGCCCACTTGAACAACTCGCCGCGGCACTCGGTGAACACGTAGTTGTGGTTCGGCGCGGCGCCGATGTTCCGGGGCAGTCGCAGGTAGCGGATGCGCGAGTCCTGCGCGACGTACTTGCGGCAGATCTCCTCGGTCCCGTCGGTCGAGGCGTTGTCGGAGATGACCAGCTCGAAGTCCTCGTAGGTCTGGCCGAGGAGGGCGTCGAGCGACTCGGCGAGGTACTCCTCGCCGTTGTACACGGGCAGGCCGATGCTCAGCCTGGGTCGGGCGGTCATGGCGTCCTCACTTCGGGAATGGAGTCCTGGTGGTGCTCGCGCAGGGCGGAGCGCAGCTGGAGCCACCACACGGCGGAGGCGGCGAGGGTCGCGGTGGCGACGCCCCAGGCCGAGCCGACCGTGCCGGCCAGGGCCGCGCCGCCGAGCCCGCCCGCCACGTAGCAGGCGGAGGCGAACAGCTGGCAGCGCAGGCTGCGCCGGGCCGCGGCGAGCGCGCGCAGCCCGGCCGCCGCGCCGGTGCCGAGGCCGGCGCCCGCGACGCCGAGGGTGACCGGCACGATGAGCTGTGCGGCGGAGTGCCAGACGTCGCCGAGCACGAGCTCGCCGAGCCGGTCCGGTATCAGCAGCAGCGCCCCGCCCCAGAGCAGCGCGGCGACGGCCTGCCCGCCTCCCAGCAGAAGGCAGAACTTGCCCAGGCGGTGCGGGGCCCGCCGCAGCACCCGTGCCGCCTCCGCGACGGTGACCAGCGACAGCCCCATCAGCACGGCGAGGAACGGGCCGAGCAGGAGCTCGGCGCCCCGGACCGCACCCACCGCGCCGACCCCGACGATCGCGCCGAGCCCGTACGCACGCAGCTGGCTCGCGCCGCTGAGGCTGACGTTCTCGACCAGGTACCGGTAGCCGAGGTCGCGCTGCTCGCGGAGCCACGCGCGTGCCTGGGCTGTGCGGGGCACGATGCCGGACTGGACATAGCCGTACCCCGCGGCCACCGTGGCGGACGCGCCCCAGGCGAGCACGAAAGCGGCCACGCTGCCCACCCGGGCCGCCACCACCATGGCCGGGACGAGCGCGACGCCCCACACGAGGTCGTTGACGAACGCCTTCTTCCCCGTGCCCGCGGCGAAGAACGAGTACCGCCAGGCGTCTTGGAGCAGCAGCCCCGGCAGCATGACGCCGAGACAGGCGAACGCGGGCCCCACCTGGCCGCCGAGAGCGAGGCCGACCACCAGACACGCCGCCCCGATCGCGGCACCGACGCCGAGCGCGGTGCCCGACGACCGGGCCACCGCCCCGCGCCAGGCCGTGTCCGACACGCCGCTGAAGCGCACCACGAGCGGGTCGGTGGCCAGGCCCCGGGAGACGTTGAGCACGACGCCGTAGGTCACCCAGGCGAGGCTGAACACGCCGAACGCGGTCACCCCCAGCGAGCGGGCCACGTAGATCCCCACCGCGAAGTTGCTGATGCTGGAGGCCGCCTGGTCGGCCAGCCCCCAGGACAGCCGGCCGGCGAAGGCCCGCCGGGTGGATCCCGCCGGTGCCGTCGCCTTCTCCTCCTCGGTGGTCATCCGCGTCATGCCTTGATCAGCCCGGCGCCGTGCAGGGCGACGGCCGCGGCGGCGACGGTGTCGAACGGCAGCCCGGCCCGCTCGGCGACGTCCAGCAGACTGTGCTCACCGTCGGAGAGGCTGAGCACCCAGAGCATGGCCATCTGGGCCTGCTTCGCGTCGCTGCGGCCGCCGAGCGAGTCGTACAACCCGCGCCGGCCCAGCTGTGGTTCGCCGTAGGGGCTGAGATTGACGTACCGCCGGTTGCGGTCGAGGACGGCGAATGCCTCGCGGCAGACGGCGAGCGTGTCCGCCATCGCCTCCGGGGAGATGAAGTCCGGGTTGTCCGCCGATGTGTGGTATTCGGGGTAGCCGGCGTACGGGGTCCGGCTGAGCGAGCCCACGCCGAGATCGAATCCGGGCGAGCAGTACTGCCGCTCGTCGTAGCCGTACGGGGTGAACTCGTTGACGTGGTACGGGCGTTCGGAGGTGGCCAGCACATGCCGCATCACCCGGTCGATCTCCGCGTCGCCGCGTCTGCTCTGCTTGTACGTCAGTTGACCCGAGTCGCCGGCGCAGGCCAGTACGAGCCCGTGCTTGACCCGATCCACCCGCTCCGCGTTGCGGGCCAGCCAGGTGATCGCCCCGATGGTGCCGGGCGCGTAGATGAACCGGTAGGTGTAGTAGGGCGTCTCCTGCGCCAGCGCGCGGGCCAGGAACGTCGCCACCGCGACGCCGGCCAGGTTGTCGTTGGCCAGTGACGGGTGGCAGACGTGGCAGGACACGATCACCTCGTCGGGGACCTGCCCGGGGATCACGTGCTCGGCGTAGGTGAGGTGACCGTCCGCGAGCGTGGAGTCGATACGCACCTCGTACTCGCCGTCCGGCAGCGCGTCCAGGGTCTCCTGCGCGAGGCAGAATCCCCACTCCGGCTTGTAGTAGCTGGTGCGGTACGGCACCCAACTCGGTTGGTCCGGCAGGGTGTGCAGGTGTCCACGCAGCTCGGCCAGCGGCATGGTCGCCGACACCGGCACGCTGTAGCCGAGCACATGCAGGCTGGACGCGGCGAAGTCGACGACCCGGTTGCCGGCGGTGTCGGCGATGTACGCGTCCCGGATGTTCCACTCCTGCGGCACCGTCCAGTCGAGCACCTGCGTCCCGGTCGGCACCTCGTGCACCTGCAACGGGACGTACTCGCCGACGATCTCCAGGGTGGCGCGCACACCGTCGCCGGTGATGCTCCGGCACAGCGGGTACAGCCGCTCCACCAGCGCGTGCATCTCTTCGCCGACTGCGGTCATCGGCGCCACCGCAGGGTGTCGTCGACGGCGCCGGCGTCGGACGCCGCGCGCAGCACGGCAAGCCGGGTGAAGCGCTGCTCGAAGTCCTCCCGAGTCAGGCCGAACTTCCGGTAGGCGTCGGCGAGTTCGATCGCGCCCTGCTTCACCGTCCACTCGCAGTCGAAGCCGGGGATCGCGGCGCGGAACCGGGAGAAGTCCACCCGGTACGACCGCGGATCGGCACCGGTCTCCCCGGTGATCACCACCTTCGCGCCGGACACCGCCTCGGCGACCTGCTCGGCGATCTCGGCGACCGTGACGTTGTTGACCTCGCTGCCGATGTTGAAGGCCCGGTCGTGCACTGCTTCCCGCGGCGCGACCAGCGCGGCCGTGAAGGCCCGTGCGATGTCGGCGGCGTGCACCAGCGGGCGCCAAGGGGTGCCGTCGGAGAGCACGAGGACCTCGCCGGACAGGAGTGCGTGGCCCACCAGGTTGTTCAGCACGATGTCGGCGCGCAGCCGGGGCGAGTAGCCGAAGGCGGTGGCGTTGCGCATGAACACCGGGGTGAAGTCGCCGTCGGCCAGCGCGTGCAGGTCGTCCTCCACCCGTACCTTGGACTCCGCGTACGGCGTCACCGGGCGCAGCGGGGCGTCCTCGGTCACCAGGTCGCTGCCGCCGGCGGCGCCGTAGACGGAGCAGGTCGACGCGTACAGGAAGCGCCGCACTCCGGCGTCGCGGGCCAGCCGGGCCAGGTGCACGGAGGCGTGGTGGTTGATGTCGTAGGTGAGCTCCGGCGCCAGCGATCCCAGCGGGTCGTTGGAGAGCGCGGCCAGATGGATCACGGCGTCCACCCCGGCCACGTGGTCGGCCGTGACGTCGCGCAGGTCCACCCGGTGCCCGGACGGGTCCGTGGGCTGCGGGCCAAGGACGGAGTCGGCGAACAGGCCGGCGTCAAGACCGACGACTTCGTGCCCGGCTGCCGTGAGGACCGGGGCCATCACGGTGCCCAGGTAGCCCTGGTGTCCGGTCAGCAGTACGCGCAAGGTTCATTCCCCCAGGTTGAGAGTGAGTTTGGTGACGGCGAACGCCTCGGCGTAGCGCGCGTGGCATTCGATGCCGCGGATCCGCGCAAGGCCGAGGAAGGCCTCCCGGTCGTACCAGGGCCGGTGCCGCTGCGAGGGATAGTGCTCCTGCAGCAGCCGCACCTTCTGTTCGGCGATCTGAGGCGACAGCGGCTGGTATGCCGACGGACGGCCGAGATCGCCGTCCCACTTGACGATCTCGTAGCCGAGCACGAGGTGGTCGCGGAACGCGGTGGGCAGCAACTGCGCCAGGCCGCGGTGATCCTGGTGCGCGTCATCGGTACGCGGCGCAAGGACCAGATCCGGTTCGGTCTGCGAGCGCAGCTCCTCGACCGCGGCCTTGGCCTCCTCCCAGTGCGCGGGCAGCCGGCCGTCCGGCAGCTTGAGCACGGTCAGCCGCAGGTCGGCACCCGGGCAGAAGGCGGCGAGCGCGGCCTGCTCCTCCTGCTCCCGCTCGCTGCCGCCGCCGGAGAGCACCAGCGCGTCGACGCGGATGCCCGGCCGTGCGAGGCACAGCGTCAGCAGTGTGCCGCCGGCGCCGATGGCGATGTCGTCGCAGTGCGCGCCCACCGCGACGATCCGGTCCAGGCGCCCGGCGCTGAGCTGGATCATGCGGTCCTCATTCCGGCGCCTTGTTCCCACACGGCCCACGGGCGGTCGCCCCGGGCGTAGGCGTCGTCGAGCGCGGCCCGCTCCTTCACGGTGTCGGTCGGCTTCCAGAAGCCGCGGTGCTGGTGCGCCACCAGCCGGCCGCGCTTGGCCAGTTGGGCGCATCCGTCAGCGACCAGGTCCCCGTTCTCCGGGATGTGGTCGAAGACCTCCTGGCGGAGCACGAAGTAGCCGCCGTTCTCCCACAGCGGCATGTCGCTCACCGCGGTGATGCCCCCCACCAGGCCGTCCTCGCCCAGGTCCACGCAGTGGAACGAGGACTGCGGCGGCACCACCATCATCGACGCCCCGGCGTCACGCCGGGCGAACCGGTCGATCATCTCCGGCAGCGGGGCGTCGGTGAGCACGTCGGCGTAGTTGGCGAGGAACATCTCGTCGCCGTCCAGGTGGTGCCGCACCCGGCGCAGCCGCTCCCCGATCGGTGACTCGATGCCGGTCTGCGCGAACGTGATCGTCCAGTCGGCGATGTCGGTGGACAGCAGCTCGGTCCGCCCGCCCCGCAGCACGAAGTCGTTGGACGTCGTCTCCTCGTAGTTGAGGAAGAAGTTCTTGATGTGGTGCGCCCCGTACCCGAGGCAAAGGATGAACTCCGTGTGCCCGAAGTGCGCGTAGTAGCGCATGACGTGCCAGATCAGCGGACGCGGGCCCACCATCGCCATCGGCTTGGGCACGTCGTCTGCGGCACCGCTCCGCATCCGCATCCCGTAACCGCCGCAGAACAGGACGACCTTCATGCTGCAACCTCTTTCAAGACGTGACCTCGACAATGCTCAGTTCCGGGATGGGAAAGACGAGGCGGCCGCCCCAGTCGTGCACGAAGGACAGTTGCTCGACCAACTCGGCCCGCAGGTTCCACGGGAGGACGAGGACGTAGTCCGGTCTGTCGGCGGCTATCTGCTCGGGCGGCAGGATCGGGATGCGGGTGCCCGGGGTGAACCTGCCGTGCTTGTAGGGGTTGCGGTCGACCGTGTACGCGAGCAGGTCGGGCCGGATGCCGCAGTGGTTGAGCAGGGTGTTGCCCTTGCCCGGGGCGCCGTAGCCGACGACCGTCTCGCCGCGCTCGGCCGCCTCGATGAGGAACCGCAGCAGGTCCCGGCGCACCTTGGCCACCCGAGCGGAGAACTCGGCGTACCCGGACAGCTCCTGCAGCCCGGCGGCCTTCTCCCGGGCCAGTACGTCGGCCACCCGCCCGGTCGGCTCGCCGGCCACCTCGGCCGGCCGGGCCCACAGCCGGATGGAGCCACCGTGCGTGGGCAGCAGCTCGACGTCCACGAGCGCGAGTCCGCCGCTCGCCAGCGCCCGGATCGCGGACGCGACCGTGTAGTACTGGAAGTGCTCGTGGTAGATCGTGTCGTACTGGTTCTCCTCGATCAGGGTCAGCAGGTGCTGCACCTCGATGGAGACCCAGCCGTCGTCGGCGACCAGGGCGCGCAGCCCCCGGGTGAACCCGACCACGTCGGGGATGTGCGCGTACACGTTGTTGGCCACGACCAGGTCCGCCGGGCCGTGCTCGGCGCGGACGGCCGAACCGGTGTCCGGGGACAGGAATTCCGTGAGCGTGGGCACACCCGCGTCCCGCGCCGCGGCGCCGACGTTCACCGAGGGCTCGATGCCGAGGCAGCGGATCCCCCGGTCCACCACGTGCCGCAGCAGGTACCCGTCGTTGCTCGCGACCTCGACCACGAAGGCGTCGCTGCCGAGACCCACCCGCTGTACGGCGTCGGCGACGAACGTGCGCGCGTGCTCCACCCAGGAGGTCGAGTAGGAGGAGAAGTACGCGTACTCCGTGAACGTCTCCTCCGGCTTGATCAGCGGCGGGATCTGCGCGAGCCAGCACTCGGTGCACACCCGCAGGTGCAGCGGGTACGCGGGCTCCGGTTGATCCAGTTGGTCCGCGGCGAGAAAGCTCTCACATGGTGGCGTCGCCCCAAGATCGACTACGCTCGCCATCGCTTCCGAGCCGCAGAGTCGGCATCGTGTCATCTACTGTTCCCATCCCCCCTGCTCGCGCGGGTGTCCCCGCCGCGAGCCATCGCTGACCGACCCGCGATCGCGGTGCGGTACTCATCCACCAGGCGCTCAAGACCGACGGCCGGGCTGAAGCCCTGCTCGTAACGGCGCCGGGCCGCCTGGCCCATCTCCTGGTTGCGGTCCGGCTCGGCCGTGATCCGGCGTATGCAGGACGCGAGCGAGGCGGGCTCGCCCGGCTGGTGCAGCAGCCCGGTCACCCCGTCCTCGACGAGTTCGACGAAGGCGCCGTGACCGGCGGCGACGACCGGGACCCCCGCCGCCATCGCCTCCACGACGACCAGGCCGAACGCCTCCAGCCATGTCGAGGGAGCCACCACGGCGACCGCCCGTGCGACGGCCTGCCGGCACTGGGCCGGGTCGTACAGGCCGACGTACCGCACGTCGTCCCGGCCCGCCGCCCAGGCGGTCACCTCTCGTTCCAGTGGCCCCGCGCCGGCGACCACGAGCGGCACGCCCACACCGCCGCCGGCGGCGATCTCGTCCCACGCGGCCATGAGCAGCCGCACGCCCTTGGCCTCCGCGAGCCGGCCGAGATAGAGCAGATGCTCGCCGGAGCCCGCTCGGCAGGCGCCCGGGTCGGGCACGAAGTTGTGCTTCACCGCCAGCCGCTCGGCCGGCATGCCGGCCCGCACCAGGACGTCGCGCTGCGCCGCGGAGATGCAGAAGAACCGCTCCACGCCGGACCACCACCGCCGCCGGTTGACCGACAGGCTGACCGCGAGCGGCACCGACGGGTTCCACGGCACCAGCAGCGGTATCGCGGCCTTGGCAAGCAGGGACCGGGCGGCGATGTCGTCGCTGCGCCGCTCGAACACCTCGACCCGGTGGCCGGCTCCGCGCAGCAGCGCCACCTCCTGGTCGACGACCTTGTTCTCCCCGCTCGGCTGCGCCGAGGCGTAGCGGTTGTGCACCACGAGGACGTGCATGCTCAGGTCACCTCCGATCTCTGGGCCCATCGCGGTATGCGTCGTCGAGGGACTTCGGGCGTCGACAGGGGAGTGGCCGCGGCAGGTGCCGCCAACAGCGAGGCGGCCACGGCCAGATGCAGCAGATACGGCGAGGCGTCGCCCAGCCCGGCCTCGGTGTACGACGCGATCGCGCAGTAGCTGATCAGGAAGATCGCGCAGGCTCTCTGCAGCGACGGTGGGCGCAGCAGCGCGACGCCGCCCAGCACGATGATGATCGCCGCCACGATGGCGACGCCGGTCATACCCTGCTCGTGGTAAACGGCCAGCCAGCTGTTGTCGATCGGCAGCCCGCCGAACGACTTGTCGCCCAGGCCGGCGCCGAACAGGTACTCCGAGATCGTCCGGGGTGCTGCCAGCAGGGCGTCCCAGACCTTGGCCCGACCGGTGAGGTTGGAGAAGTTCTCCTGGCTCTGCCCGCGCAGGAACCACGCCTGCAGCGCGGAGCTGAACGCCACCGCGGCCACCGTGGCGCACAGCACCGCCCACGCGAAGAACCGGCGGGCGGCGGCGCTGGTCAGGATGAGCGAGCCGATCGCCAACGCCAGCCCGATGAGCAGGCCGAGCGTGGCCGTCCGGGTATGGGTCAGCGCGAGCAGGACGAGTGACGGCACGATGACCACCGCCGCGCCGGCCCTGTCGGTCCGGCGGCCCAGTACGAGCAGCACGGTGAGCCCGATGATCACGGCGGCGTACTGTCCGATCTGCGGCGGGGTGAGCGGCCACAACGCGCCGACCAGCCGCCCGCCGTAGAGCTCGGGCATGGCCGCGCCCGGTGAGATGACCAGGCCGGCGGCCACCGACCCGAGCACCGCGAAGTACATCCGGATGTGGTGCCGGACGAACGTCGGGCCGCCGTCCCACCAGCGGCTGAGCAGCCACAGCGTGCCGACGAAGAGAGCCAGCCGGGCGCAGCGGAACAGCGCGCCGAACCCGGACTCCAGGTCCGCGCTGGAGATCACGCTCAGCACCAGCAGCAGGGTGAGCAGGAACAGGAAGGCGCTGGCTCGGATGCGCAGCCGGAGATTGACCGCGAGCGCCAGCGTGAACGCGGCGACCAGCGCGCCCATGGTGGCCATCTGAATGAGGGAGCGGGGCAGCGGGATGATCGTCTTCGCCCCGGCGGAGCCGAGCGTGTTGAGGACCAGCAATCCCCAGACGACCCCGACGATCTTCGGTGTGCCGGGCGGGCGCGGTTCGGCACCGGGCTGCGTGCCCGCCGTATCCGGTGCGCCCGGCAGGCCATCGCGCGTCAGATCCCAGCCCATCTCAACCACCGGCCTGTGGCTGGAAGGTGCTGCCCGCGTCCTGCTGGTAAGGCGTGCCCTGCCACTGCCCGACGTCGAGCACCTGACTCGGGTCGTGGGCGACGAATTTCCATGGCCCGAGGTAGACGTTGTCGTGCCAGCGGTTGTGCTGCTTCTGGGTGATCGCGTCAGCCACCTGCTCGCCCTTGTACGGCGACCAGTCCGGATAGGTGCCGTAGTTGGCCAGCACCGACATTCGGTCGCACTTCTCCGTGCACTTGACGACGGACTTGTCCAGCACGAAGCGGTTGTCGTGGATGTCCACCCGCTGGGTCTTCCACCGGCAGTCGGCGTAGAGCGGAGCGGTGGCGATCGCCGGCTTCGCGCAACGGTCGGTGTCCCGCACCAGCAAGGTGCAGTCACCGGACGAAGTGTTGGCCGGGCTGTTGCAGAACCGGTCGGCGTTCTCCCACAGAGTGATTCCGGACCAGTTGTTCTCCAGCACGTTCCGGTAGATCTCGATCTTGTCGGTACGGGCTCGGATCCGTGGTTCGCCGCCGGACTCGGACAGGTAGACGGTCGCGTACGGGAAGTTGTCGCCGCGGTCGGCTGCCCTGCGGCCCTCGACCCAGTTGTTCCGCCGGATCGTGTTGTTCCGGATGACCGCGTTGTAGCTGGTCTCGTAGATCAGCGCGGCACCGTCGTTGGCTTCGAGCACGTTGTTCTCGATGCGGAAGTCGTTGTTGTTGGTGTCCGCCCACAACCCGGTTCCGCGGTTGTCGTGCACCCAGTTGCCGCGCACGTCGGCGCCGTTGGCGGCCCAGAACTTGATGCCTCCGGTGCAGCCGCAGCCCTTCCGCCGCCGCTCCCAGTCGCCGGTGTTGTTGCCCACGATCTCGTTGCCCTCGACCACCAGGCCGCTGATCCGGCCGGTGGCCTTGTACGCGTTCATGCCGTACTGACCGTTGCCGCGCAGGCAGCTGGCGCGGACCTGCTGGCGGGCACCGGCCATCAGCCCGGCGCCGGAGTTGTTCTGGATCGTCGCGTGCTCGATCACCCATCCGTCGGCCGAGTCATGGTTGACCACGCCCTCGTCCGGCGGCGCCACGAAATGTTGCACGGTCAGGTGGCGGATGATGACGTCGCGGGCGGCACCGCCGAACGCGTACTGGTTCTTCATCCGGCCGTCGAGCACCGCGCCCGGCGCACCGAGGTAGCGGTTCCCTTCCTTGGGGATGACCTGGGCGTAGCGGTCCGGGTCGAGCCTGTGCTTGCCCGGTCGAAGCCAGAACGTGGTGTTCGGGGGGCTGCTCTTGGTCTTCGCTGCCAGGTCACCGACCACCTTGGGGTCGACCGTCACCGCGCCCGCCGGCGCCTTCGCCGGCCCGGCCGCGGGCTTGGCGCACACCCGGGCCACGGGAAGGGCTGCGGACGTGGATGGCGCGGGCTTCGGCTCCGCCCCGGCGTCCGACGTGCTCACACAGCCGGTCGCCGACAGGGCCAGCGCCAGCGGTGCCGCCACCAACGCCCAGTGCCGCCTCCTGATCCCCACGCGCCCCCTAGGGGACTTCTGACGGATCTCCGCGGCGTCGCGACGCCCGGCACGCACCCTCGCCGCACCAGCCGAAAGCCCAAGTACGCCCAGTACGAGGGCTTCCGGCCGGCACGCCGAGAGCACGCACCGGACGCCGCTCCTTCCTCCACGGAAATCCATCAGAAGCCCCCTAGCCACGGAACCTGAGTACTGTGGTGAACTCCCCCGACAGCGCAGTGCCGTCGGCGAAACCGGTGCCGACCAGCGTGGTGGTGGGTTCCTTGCGCCCGAAGCCGGCGGAGTACCAGCCCAGCGGCGGGGCGCTCTCGCCGCGATGCGCCCGCCAGGACAGCTGCCCGGGCAGGTCGAGCACGGCGGAGCGGTCCTCGCCGTCCCGGGTCCAGGTGAGCTGTGCCCGGTTCTCCACCAGGTCCGCGGTGATGGCTGGGCCGAGGTGGAACGCCAGGCGCACGGACCGGCGCGGGCCGCGCACCTCGTCAACCACCCTCAGCTCCTTGGCTGCGGCCGTCAGCTCCACCCGGCGGCGGTGCACGGAGCGCTGGTAACCGTCGTGCTCGGCGCACCAGCGGGCCGTCCCCCCGTCGGAGGCGTCGGATGTGTCCGCGACCAGGACGCGGCTGCGGGCATGCCGGGTCCACAGGAACGGGCCGCCGGAGACGGACTGGTCACCGCCGTCCAGTTGCAGGGTGTTGTGGCCGAGGGTCGACCGGAAGTACTGCCGCCACTCGGGCTGCCCGTGGTAGCAGAACGTCCCCGGGTCGGCGAGCACGTCGACCCCGTCGTGCCGGACCTCCACGGACAGCGCGTCCGCGTGGGCATGCGCGGCGATGGACAGGAATCCGTGCGGACCACCGTCGCAGCGGCACCAGATCTCCGCCGGACCACGCAGGATGGTCATGCCCGCGTCGGCGAAATGGGCCGGTCGGCTTGCCGGGCGGGTCACGGCCGGTGCAGTTGCATCTTTCGAGTACGGCCGGATGAGCGCGGCCAGCAGCGGGGTGCGCACATCGGTGCCGGTCACCGCCGGCCACCAGGCGAGCCGGCCGAACACGGCGTCCCCGGTGGCCAGCAGCGAGGCCCAGCGGTCGGTGCCCGCGCCGTCCACGACCAGACCGTGCCCGTCGTCCGCGTCCCCCTGGCGCGGCGGCCGTAACCGGCTGTCCACGACGGCCGCGAGCGCGTCGGTCATCCGCAGCAGTACCAGCCGGATCGACGCGGGGACCGGCCTGCCTGCGGCATCCGCCTCGGCCACGGCGGCCAGGCCGAGCTCCAGCACCAGTCCGTGATACTCGGTGGCCAGCTCGCGGTTGAGGCCGGAGTCGAAGGTGTTGCTTCGCAGATGCCGCTCCAGCGACCGCAGCGCGCCGGCTCGCCAACGCGCCGAGGAGGGGAACCACCCGAACGCGCAGGCTGCGGCGAACTGCCCGGCGGCCTCGGCGATGACGTGGTTGTTCGCCGAAGACCCCCGGCTGGGGAAGGCGGCCAGCCAGCGCTGGTGGTGCCAGATCTGGTTCAGCGCCACCGGGTTGCCCTCGAACAGTCCGGCCGCTCCCGGCCAGCCGTCGAGGAGCCGGCGGATCCATACCCAGGAGAGCAGCCGGATGCCCAGCTCGATGCCGCTGATCCAGTGCACGCCGCGCAGTGGTGGGTTGGCCGCCCACCACGACCGCAGGTGCTCGGCCACTCGCTCGGCGTACCGCTCGTTCCCGGTGATCGCGTAGGCGGCGGCGAGCACGGTGAGGTACTGATGCCGGGACAGCTCCCAGATCTGCTTGATGTCCCCGACCGCGTCCTCGTTCCGGTACGGCACGTCGAACGCGTAGCCCCACGGAGCCCGGCGCCCTGTCTTCGGGTCGCACCACCAGTCCGGGTCGGTCAGGTCGTCGCGGACCACGCCGAAATACTCGGCGTGCCCGTACATCAGCCGGTCCGCCTCGGCGATGAGACGTTTCGCGGCGTCCGGTGGCACCGCGGCGATCGTCCCGGCGGGCAGTACCGCGGTGAACCGGGCGCCGGTCACGCTCGGGCAGTTCGGCCGCGCCGACCGCCACCGCCGCCTGCGCACCGCGTCGCCCACCCGGCCGCCGACCTCCCGCAGTCCCATCCGGGACAGCCGCCGCAGGTACCAGCCCGCGCTCATCGTCATCGCGTCCCCGCCAACGTCACCGGCGCGCCCGCGGCGAGGCCGGCCTGGACGGCGAGGGTGGCCGACGTGGTGGCGACCAGCGACTCCAGCGGCACCGGCATCGGACCGCCGGTCCGCACGGCCTTGATGAACGCGGCCAGCTCGGCGGACTGGCCCTTGTCCCGGGCCTTGGGCAGCCGCGAACTGACCCACCGCTTGCGGCCGACCCCCCCGTCTGCAAACAGCGAGGCACGGACGAAGTCGTCGAGCCGCAGCACCTTGCCGTCCGCGATCAGGTCCAGCGTCTCCTTGGGGAAGCCGGCCGCGCCGGTGGTGACGTAGCTGATGGTGGCGGTGGACCCGTCCGGGTAGCGCAGCACGACCTGCAGGTCCTCGTTGCCGGACGTGGCGACCGCGTACACCGATACCGGGTCGGCCTCGAGCAGCCAGCTCGCCGTGTCGATGAAGTGTCCGCCCTCACCGGCGAAGCGGGAGCCCTCGGTGCCCTGTTGGAGGTACCAGCTGCCGTGCTGCAGCCGGCCCGCGTTGACCAGGTAGCGCAGGCTCGCCGGACCGGTCCGGGCGCCGAACCGCTTCCTGGCTTCCTGCAACAGCGGCGCGAACCGGCGGTTGAAGCCCACCTGCAGCCGGTCGTTGCCGGATTCCTCCACCGCCGCGAGCACACCGGCCAGCTCGTCCTCGGTGAGGGCCAGGGGCTTCTCCACGAACACCGCCTTGCCGGCAAGGAGCGCCCTGCGGGTCAGTTCGGCGTGTGAACTGTGGCGGGTGACAACGAACACCGCGTCGATGGACTTGTCGCCGAGCACGGCGTCGAGATCGGTGGTCGCCTCGGCGAAGCCGAACTTCCGCTTTGCGTTGGCCGCGGACAGCGCCGTCGTGGTGACGACCGTCGACAACGTGACGCCGTCGCGCTCTGCCAGGTGCGGCAGCAGCATCGACGTCGCGTAGTTCCCCGCGCCGACGAACGCCAGCCGCACCGGCGCCTTGGCGGACCGGGCCGGGGTGGACACTCCGCCGCTGCGTCGCACCGTGGGCACGGCCACCGCCGGGGCCTCCGCTTCCGCTGTGTGCTCGGCGTGCAGGGGGTACCGGAACAGCACCGCGACGGCCTTCAGGTCGCCGTCCTTCAGGCGCTGGTACGTCTCGACGGCGTCATCGAAGTCGGCGATGTGGGAGACCAAGGGCTCCACGTCGACGCTGCCGCGGGCGAGGAGATCGAGGAAGCACGCCAGGTTGCGGCGCTCCGTCCAGCGCACGTAGCCGATCGGGTAGTCCCGCCCCTCGAGCTCGTACTCCGGGTCGTAGCGCCCGGGGCCGTAACTGCGGGAGAACCGGACGTCGAGCTCTTTCTCGTAGTACGCGTTCCACGGCAGGTCCAGGCGGCACTTGCCGATGTCGACGACCCGGCCGCGGTCCCGGCAGAGCCGGGCGGCCAGTTCGACGGGCTGGTTGCTGCCGCCGCCGGCGGCCAGGTACACCTGGTCCACACCGTGACCGCCGGTGAGTTCGGCGACGGCGGCTTCCACGGCCGCGGAGGCGGGATCGCCGCAGGCCGCGGCGCCCAGTCGCTCGGCGAGCTCGCAGCGCACCGGGTCGGGGTCGACCCCGACGACGCGGACTCCCGAGGCGGCCAGCAGCTGCACCACCAGCTGCCCGATCAGCCCGAGGCCGATGACCAGCGCCACCTCTCCGAGCTGCGGCTCGCCTTGGCGGACGCCCTGCATCGCGATCGACCCGACGGTGCCGAAGGCCGCGTGCCGCGGCGCGAGGCCGTCCGGCACCGGGACATAGAGGTTCTTCGGCACCCAGTTCAGCTCGGCATGCAGCGCGTGCTCATTGCCGGCGCAGGCCACGAGGTCGCCGACCTTCACATCGTCGATCCCGGTGCCGACCTGCTCGACCACCCCGCACAGCGAGTAGCCCAGCGGCGTGTAGGAGTCCAGCTTGCCCATCACCTTGCGGTAGGTCGCGGGCACCCCGTTGGTGGCCACGCTCTGCATGACCTTGGCCACCTGGTCCGGCCGGGAGCGGGCCTTGCCCAGCATCGACATGCCGGCCTCGGACACCTTCATGAGCTCGGTACCGGTGGATATCAGCGAGTAGGCGGTGCGGACCAGCACACCGCCCGGCTTGCACCCCGGCACCGGCACGTCGAGCACCGCCAGCTCGCCGCTCTTGTAGTTCTGCACAACCTGTTTCACCCGAAGTCCCCTTGTTTCTAAGCCGTCTTCTACGCCGCCGAGCGAGCGCTCTGACCGGACCCGGAGGTCGCGCCGCGATACCAGTACTCGAGGGTCAGCACATGCCACAGATGCTTGGAGAAGTCCCGCTGCCCGGCGGCGTCCTCGGCGACCATGCGCGCCAGCGCGTCGCGGCGCAGGAGCCCGGAATTGACGAGCACGCCGTCGTGCACCACCTCGCGCACCAGCGGTGCCAGATCCCGGCTCATCCAGGCGCGCAGCGGGGCGCTGAACAGGCCCTTGGGCCGGTACACGATCTCCCGGGGCAGGACCGAGGCGGCCGCTTCCTTGAGAACGGCCTTGCCCTGCCGTCCGACGATCTTGCGATCGCCGGGCACGGCGAACGCCGCCTTGACCACCTCGACGTCCACGTACGGCACCCGCACCTCGGTCGACGCGGCCATGCTCGACCGGTCCGTGTACGTGAGGTTCAGGCCCGGCAGGAACATCCGGGCGTCGCCCAGGCACATGCGGTTGACGAAGTCGTCGAGGTCGTTGTCCTGGTAGATGTCCGCATGCTCCGTCAGCACGTCCTCGACCGTCCCGGCCAGGTCCGGATCGACCAGGGCGAGCAGCTCGTCCTGGTCGTACATGGTGTAGCTGCGCCGGAACGCGGTCTCCTCCGGCAGATCGGCGAAGGAGAGGAACCGCTTCGCGAAGCGCACCGACCGGTACCCCCGGCGGGCCGTGGCGACCGGCAGCCGGTCCACGGCCCTGGACAGGCCGCGCCGCAGGGGCCGCGGGACGCGCTGGTAGCGCAGCGCGATCAGGTTGGCCAGGTGCTTGCGGTATCCGGCGAACAGTTCGTCGGCACCCATCCCCGAGAGCAGCACCTTGACCCCGGCCTCCCGGGCGGCCGAGCAGATCAGGAACGTGTTGATCGCCGCGGGGTCGCCGATCGGCTCGTCCAGGTGGTAGGTCATCTGCGGCAGCAGGTCGAGCACGTTCGGCGCGATCTCGATCTCGTGCAGGTCGACGCCGAACCGCTCGGCCACCTGCCGGGCGTAGCGCAGGTCGTCCGGCATCGCCTCGAACCTGGCGTCCTCGGCGCGGAACCCGATCGTGTACGCGGAGATCCCGGGTCGGTCACGGGCCGCCAGCGCGGTCAGGTAGCTGGAGTCCAGCCCGCCGGAGAGGAAGGTCGCCACGGGTACGTCGGAGAGCAGGTGGCGCCGAGTCGACTCCTCGACGATGGCGGCGAGATCCGGCAGCTCCCCGGCCCGGGCCCGCTCCTGGCCCTCGGCGGCGACGTCCTTCAGGTTCCAGTAACTGCCGTGCTCCACCCGGCCGTCGGGGCGCAACCGCAGCCAGCTGCCCGGCGGCAGCTTCTCCGCTTCGCGGAACGCGCACCGTGAGTCCGGCACCCAGTAGTACAGCAGCGAGGCCACCAGCGCCGCATGGTCCACCTCCAGTGCACCGCCGGTCACGGCGGCGAGCGCCTTGAGCTCGGAGGCGAACACCAGACCCTCGCCGCGCCGGAGCAGGAACAGCGGCTTGATGCCGAGCTGGTCGCGGGCGAGCACCAGCTCACCGGTTCGCTCGTCGAAGATCCCGAACGCGAACATGCCGCGCAGCCGGGGCAGACAGTCAGTGCCCCAGCGCCGCCATGCCTCCAGCAGCACCTCGGTGTCGGAGGTACCGCGGAAGCGCACCCCGGCGGCTGCCAGTTCGGCACGCAGCTCGGGCGCGTTGTACAGCTCGCCGTTGTACGTCAGGACGAGGCCGCCCGAGACCATCGGCTGGGCGCCGGTCCCGGACAGGTCGATGATGGCCAGCCGGCGGTGCCCGAGGTGCACTTCGCCGTCACCGGCGGGGTGGCTGTACCGGCCCGCCCCGTCCGGACCGCGGTGGGCGAGGGTATCGGTGAGCCGGTCGGTCACGACCTTCCCGTCCGGCCATCGGTAAGTGCCTGCGATGCCACACATGTCTACCGCGCCTCCTGGTCGCTGTCCGGGACCCGTGCCGCCCACATCGGCAGCCGCTCGGCCCGCCGCCGGCCCGTCCCGATCTGTCGGGCCGGCCGCTCGTTCTGGCCGCGCAGCGCGGTGTGCAGCCCGTCCCACAGCGTGCCGTCGGTCCGGTCACGCGGATCGGGGTCGATCAGCACCACACCGATCACCGGAATGCGCTGGTCCGCGAGCTGCCGCGCCACGGTGTGCAGCCATGCGGCGCTGCCGTGCCCGGCACGCACGACGAGCACGGTCTGAGTGCCGAGGTACTGGAGGTCGGTCCACGCCGCGCCGGGCGCCACCGAGCCGACGCCGAGCCGGCGCTGCTGATGCGACAGGGTCGCGGCCTGGTCGCCGCTGACCACGGTGGGATCTCCCGGCTTCGGGCGGCGGCCTGCGAGCTGCTGGCCGGGCAGAGCATCGATGATGACCACCGGCTCGTCCGTCGCCAGTGCCGCGGCGACGTCCAGGGCGATGACACTTGTGCTGCGCGCACAGCCCAGTTCCAGCAGCGACACCGGTTCCGCGGAGCCGCGCACGGTGCGGGCCAGCGACGCGGTGAGCCGTTCGCGTGCCGCCCGGATCCGTCGGCGCTGCCACAGTCTGCCCGAGCGGCGGGGCAGCTCCGCGATGACCGAGGCGCCGAGGTTGGCCGCGATCTCCCGGCGCAGCACGGGGCGGTCCGCCACCACCGTGCCGACCGCGGCCACCGCGAGCCCGAGGACGAGCCCGAGGACGAGCCCGATGGCGGCGTTGGTGGCAGCGGTCCTGGGCAGGGAGTGCCGCACCGCGCGCGGGGCGTCCACGATCTGTGTGCCGGCGATGAGCTGGGGCGTGCCGATGCGTGCCTCCGCGGCGCGCTGGCCGAAATCGGTGATCCGCGAGGTGAGCTCGGCCCGGCGGGCGAAGAGCGACTCCAGGTTCGCCGACGCCTTCGGCCCGCTCTGCGGCGTTCCCTCTCCGATCGTCTTGTTGACCTTGGCGAGTTCGTCGCGCATGCGGTCACGCTGGTCGAGCAGAGTCTTGGCTTCGGCGTCCGCGGCTTGTCGTATCCGCTTCACATGGTCCGCGACGAACGCATCGGCCAACGCCTTGGCGCGGGCCACCGCTTGCGCGTCGCTGTCCCCTGTCGCAGTGATCTGCAGCAGGTTGTTGGTCAGGCCGATGCCCTCGTAATCCTGCATGAAGTCCTCCGGCTTTTCCGGGGACTTGAGGGACTTCAGGGCCTTGTCGGCGATCTTCGTGGTCTGCAGCAGCGCGACGTCGGTGCGGATCAGCGTTCCGGGGTCGTTCGGCTGGTCCTGCTGATGCGCGACCAGCACCTTGGTCACCGCGGTCGGCGGGGGGGGGGCCACGACCCCCCCCCCCCCCCCCCCGCCCCGCCCCCCCCCCCCCCCGGCGCCCCCCCCGCCGGGCCCCCCCCCCACCCCCCCCCCCCCCCCCGCCCC